>JAEZNC010000148.1 GCA_023441905.1 Bacillota bacterium
AAAAAACAGCCTGATCATTGCATATTTTGGTGCGAAAACGAAGATTTATCCGACCGGCACGTCTTTAAATTCGTACCGTTTCATCTCGATCACGCCGCCGTCTATCGCATTGAGCACATAGGTGTCGTCGGGGTGGCTTTGATGCTTGTTGAGCACGGCGTTGTCGTTGCCGAAAGTTGATTCAAACACCCAGACAGGCACCATCAGCGCTTGATATTCATTATCTTTTACGCCGATGTAGCCCATACGCAGCTTTGCCGATGTGACGTCAACCTCAAAGTTCGACAAACCGAACGACTCATACATCGGGTTAAACGACTTCTTGTAAAAAATCTGATCCTTGAGCGCCTGCTGAATATCCTCAAACGGCAGCAGCGCCGCGTTGTCCGATACCGTTTCCACCACTTTGGCACAGCCGCCCCACGAGAACGATTCAATTCCGTCCGGCGATACATCGATTCTGACCGTTTCTTCTGTAAACGGCGGTGAATATACGGGCGGTTCTTCTTCCAGTGAATAGCCGCCGCCCTCAATTTTGTATGCCGGAATACCGCCGCTCTGACGCGCGTATGTAAACCGATATCCGCATTTTTCGGGGACATCGATCGATACAGCCTTTTCGGCTGTGACGAGCACGATATCTTTTATATCCAAATCATCAATGACTTGCTGCGCCATATTCTGAGCCTCTTCTTGCGTAATCTGGATCTTATCGAAAAGCGCACCCGCACCGGTCCATCCCGAATCTTCTTCCGCAAAGTCAAAGTCGGTGTTCTCATGATACATTGTTTCCGTGATGTACCAAAGCTTTTCGTCCCTGCCGTAACTGAAGCCGCACGAGCGCGAATTTCCCGTTAAATCATTGACTGCGGCCATGTTTCCTACGCTGCCGTCCTCATTTTGATAGCAGACGGAAAGATAATTCTTACCCTTCTCCACATCATCATTTCCATACTCATCTTTTGGATATGTCAGTGTGGTATCGGTATAAATGATCGGCGAATCATCGGGCGCGGCATCGCGCTTTTTCTCCAGCTCTTTTACCCACGCTTTTGAATCCTCCGTCACCACGTATTCGCCGTCCACCTCTGTTCCTCTTTTCGCGAGGATGATCTCTGCGTCATAATCCGCTTTGGTTTGCACATGCGGCAGATAGAGCTTCGCGTCGCCCGCGAAATAATGCACCATCTCGTCAATCTGCTCTTGCGTAAACGGCTGCTGCTCGAGCTTCACAACGGGATACGCGTTCACATCGGGCACAATCACGTCCGTATCAATCACAATATTAAGCTTTTCACCCTCCACCGTTTCGCTCCAATGCGCGGGCGCTTCGTATGGCTTGACAGGCGCGGGTGTTGCCTGCATCTTTTCTTCGAGCTTGCCGTCCGCCTTGTTCACAATAGCGGGTATCGCTGGCGTGGGCTGGCAGCCTGAAAGTATAAACAAAATCGATAAAACAAAAGCAAAGACACTGCTAAAAATGCGCTTTCTCATCGTATTCCTTTCTCCACACCACCGATATTAAGACGATTATCTCCAAAGTTTCTGATATGGCACGAAATAAAAAATCTGCCGTGATATGCCATTTTCTTTAGCATATACGACAGACTCTCTATTGTCAACGATTTGTAATACCAACTTAATTTAGCGAATCCTTTGCTGTCGTTTAAAACCGCGGCAGCCCGATCTCGCCGCCGTCAATCGCATTGATCACGCATGCATCGTTATATATTGTCTCCGTGTCGCCGCCGTTGTCGTAAGTGAATGTGCTTTCAACCACCCAAGCTGGAACGATCAGTGCCTGATTTGGGTTATCCTTCACGCCGATGTATGCCGCTCTGAGTTCAATCGACGTGATCTTTACCTCGGCCTTCTCACTCACATAGCCTCTGGTATAGAACGATTTTCTGTATGATATGCTGTCTTTAACCACTTTTTGGATTTCCTCAAACGGCAGCAGCTTCGCGTTATCCGTCACCGTCTCGACAACGCGCGACTGCCCGATCCAAGTGAACCCTTTTATTCCGTCCTTTGACACCCAAAGCCTGACCGTTTCTTCTCCTATCGGGGACGCGTAGGCGGGCGGCTCTTCATCCTTGGAATAGCCGCCGCTCCGAAGCTCATAAACCGGAATGCCGCCGGCTTGCCGGGCAAAGTCGAGTATATAGCCGCTCTTTTCGGGTGCGTTCTGCACCACGAACTTTTCGGTTGAAACAAGCATCATATCTTTGATATTAAAATCACTGAGTACTTGATTTGCCTTTTCCAGCGCCGCAGCCTTATCGGCCGCGAATGTGCTGAATAACTCACCCGCCCAGCTTGTTTGCTCACCCGTTTCTCCGAATTCGTCAGTGGCATCTTGGTACATCGATTCAGTCACGATATTATCAAAGTGACTTGTGAAGCTAAAATATGAGGATTTCCAGTTTTCCTCCGATTGATTGCCCGCGTATATTGCGCCCGGATAACCATCATCATTATCAAATTTGACAGAAAGAGAATTCTTTCCGCTTTCCGTGACATCTTTGCCGTATATGTCTTTTTCATAGGTCAGTGTGGTATCGGTATAGATGATCGGCGAATCATCGGGTGCGTTTCTGCGCATGTTCTCGAGCTCACTGGCCCATTCTTCTGCTGATTCTTTATCTACGACTTCACCGTAAGCAATCCCGCGCTTCGCGTCGGCAATCTCATCATCGTATTCTGCCTTAGTTCGGATATGCGGCAGATACAGCTTTTTATCCCCCGCAAAGTACTTTACCAGCTTATCGATCTGCTGCTGGGAGAACGCGAGCGTTTCCACCTTGATAACGGGATAAACGTTTGTATCCGGCAGCTGAATGTCGTTGTCAAAAACGATTCTCAGCTTCTCGCCTTCCACTGTTTCACGCCAGTGCGCAGGCGCTTCATATTGATACTCGTCTTCTGCTGTGCGGGAAATCGCTGTCAGTGTGCCGTCTGCCTTATCCAATTCCACAGGCTTTGCCGGTTGGCACGCGGTCAATACGCTCGCGCAGAGCATCAGCAATGCCGCACCTACGGCGGCGCAACGCCCGAGCGTATATGTTTTGGCCGTTTTGAACATGCCCGTGATGCGCTTTTCCATCGCCGAGCATCTGTGGCTCAGGGCCATCGCAGCGGCCAGCCGCTGTTCGTTTGCACTGCCCGCAAAATGCAGTATTGTATCGATATAGTCAAGTCGGCTGATAGACCCAGCCTTGAATACGCTGTGATCGCACGCGGTTTCGATATCGTCGCGGATCATCTTGAAGCACAGCCACGTGAGAGGGTTAAACCAGTACACCACGCTGAGCAGATTCAAGCCCCATATCATCAGCAGATCGCCGCGCTTCAAGTGCGCCAGTTCGTGCAGCATGATGTGCCGAAGCGTTTTATTATCCAGCATCAGCGCATTTTCGGGCAGCATGAGACGGGGCCCGAGCGCCCCCATCATCATGGGCATGGCAAACGCCGACTGTACGCACAAACCGACGCGGCGTTTGATGCCGAGCAGCGCAGCGCACTCCGCTAATACCTCATTTAAATAGTCGGGTGTTTGCAGTTTCGCATGCCGGATGCGCCGCCGGATGTTCACCGTGCCGATTCCAAAAACCGCCAGCACAGTCAACAAACCCGCCGCCCAAACACCAAACACGAGCGTCATCCAGTCAGCCGCTGCCGCCGATGTCGGCGATGTCGTTTGATAGGCATGTTCTTCTTCTGCTAGATTGGCTGAATTCAATGCAATCTGGCCGGTTTCGGTATCCGTCTGCGGGACGGCTGACGGTCTATTGTCTTGAGATACGGTCATTGGAATATGGTCTCCCGTATCGGCGGGAGCTGCTGCAACGGTCTGCGGCGGAGCCAGCAGGCCAATATCGCTCTCGAAGCCGTATGGGATCAGCAGCTTTATCACCACGAAAACCCAAAGCACAAGCATCAAGGCGGGCGAAAGACGCTTGCCGAACAGCCGTCTGACAATCAGCATGATGATGAAAAGCACCGAGAACACCGCCGCGTTGACGAGCAGCGCCATGAGCACATCTCTCGTCATGGCTGCTCACCGCCCTTCGCCTGCTCCAGCCGCTGCGCCATCTCCAACAGCGCCTGCTTGTCGACATCCGAAAGCGGCGCGCTTTGCGCCATCGCCGCCACAAGCGCCCCCATCGAGGCTGTGCTGATGCGCGACAGCAGCGTTTCGCTCTCGCTGCGCAGCGCCTCCTCGCGCGTAATCAGCGGGCGGTAGAGCTTGTCGCGCAGGTTTTTATCCTCGTAGGCAATGAGTCCTTTTTCGAGCATAATACGCAAATACGAGTGATACGTTTTGTAATGCCACGCGATATCGCCGCTTTCCTCCTGCACCGCGGATATGATCTCGCGCATCGTCTGCGGTGGCTTATCCCACATCGCGCGCAGTATCGTCCACTCCGCGTCCAGCAGCTTTTTATCCACGTCGTTTCACCGTCCTTTTTGTCTTATGATCATAAGATATCTTATATCTCAATAATATAAGACATTTTACGGTTTGTCAACAGTTTCCTGTCATTTTATTTCCTTTTCATTTTTCATTCTATTTAATACCGTCTTCTGGGTATCACACTGCCGTCAATCGCATTAATAGTCAGTAACGAGTAAACATGATCATCGTCACGCATGCGCCACGGGTTTCGCTCAAAATTCTCGTCAAGAATGTATGTGTTGCTCTCACCCGTCGGGTAGTCGTCGCGGTAGTGATAGTACATGTCGCCGCAGACGTTCCAAACGGGTATCAGATAGTAGCTGTCCATATCATTTTGCTTTTCGATCAGCAAATACGATAACTGCAGCTTATTGACTTCGAGCCGCCGCGATACGATATCATTCACTTCGTATGCGTCCGCCTGCGCATCCCACATCGTCTGCACCTTAAGCTGATTAATAATGCGGCTCTTTATATCATCAAACGGCAGCAGCGCAGCATTATTCGTATCCTGCGCAATCACCTCTATGGGTGTCCAGAAGAATCCGCAAACGCCGTAATCATCGAGCGTGATGCTGATCGTCTCCTGCTGCGGCACGGCTCCCCTGTAATCGGCTCCAATGTTTTGATCAATACAACTGACGATATTATCCTGCGGCACGCCGTCTATATGCCGTTTATAAACAAGCGTGTGCGATAAGTCACCGACTGTTTTGATGACGCCGTCCACCACCTCGTCCTGCGGCCCTGTGTATGCATCCACGAGCACAAAATCCAGCCCTATGCTCTTAAGCAGCGCATCTGCCCGTGTCTTGGCTTCGTCGAGCGAATAGCTGACGCCTTTCTTCTGCATCAAATTACCGTCTGCCACATTAAAAGCGATACCCGTACCAAAATCCCCATTGTTTGCGACAAATGTCATCTTACGTCCGTTATCCATCCAGCAGACGCCGTATATGCTCTCACAGCCCGCCGCGACGGCCTTGGCGCGCGCCTCGTCCGTCCATTCAAAACGGCCGCCGTCTTCCGCTTCCACCAGTTTGCCGCCGTATCGCTCCGCCGGTATCTGGTCTTCCATAAGGGCAAACTGCAAGTCCGCAGGTTCGAGCTTTAAGTCCTTTGGCGTGTTTTCATACTCGGCGTATAAATCCTTAAGTATGTCCTGATAGGCGCTCACCAGATTGTCGTATCCCTCGTCGATCGACATTTTAAGCTCTTCCTCGTAACTGTCGATGCTTTGCTGTATCTCGTCGCGGCTGCGGTATTCCCCGGGCTTATACAGAACCGCATCGCCGAGCAGCGCTTCACGCACAGCGTCCGCCTGCTGCTGTGTCACATGCGCTTTTTCCACCGTGTACACAGGCCACTGCGTCTGCTCGGGCACCACCACATCCGCATCAAATACGATGCTGTAGTTCTCCGGCAGGCCGTCAAATTCCAGCGTTACATGCGCCGGTGCGTCATACGATGGCGCTTCCTCACCGGTTTGCTCGGTCTGCGCCATGGCGGCTTTTAGCTTTTCTTCATCTCGCCCCACCACCACCGGCTTATCGGGCGTGGGCTGGCAGCCTGCCAAAAGCAAAATTGATAAAACAAAAGCAAATGCGCTGCTCAAAATGCGCTTTTTCATCGTATTCCTTTCTCCACACCACCTGATTTGAGACGACTGTCTCGATATGCACAAACAAAAAAATCTGCCGTCATATGCCACTTTCTTCAGCATATACGACAGATTCTCATATGTCAAGTATTGGCGTATATAGTTTAATACCCCCTGTGCGTGTCTATAACGCTGCCGTCAACCGCGTTGACAACGAGCAAAAGCTCTTTAAAGCCAAAGCCGTCCTTACTTTCTACAATGGAGTCCGTTTCTGATTCCATAAAACGTGTAACGGTTGTACCGTAAAAATTCCATACAGGAACAAGCAATCCGTCTTCTATCGAATTTTGTTCTGCCACGCGCTGCAGTTCAAGAGCCACGCATGTGACATTAAAGGTTTTGTCCTCAATATGGTTCTCCTTAACCTCCGGTTCGTATGTATCCCGCATACGCTGCTCGAAAACCTCCGCTGCGCGTGAAAAAGGTATCAGCGCAGACTTCTCTACGACTGTATCAGTCACGTTCAGTGGCGACATCCAGGTCAATGATACCACGCCCTCATCGTTAACGAGCATTTCAAGTGTTTCATAGTTCCATCTTCCAAAGTACTTTAAACCGGATAAGTCAGCTGATGTGCCTTCTTTAGCAATATCATTCTCAGTCTTTCCCAAGTCTCCTCCCGCTGTGCTGGAACCACGAAGGGTTGAACAAGGAATACCGTTAACGGTACGGCAGAAATAAATATGGTAAGCGTAGTGTTTCGCAGGCGAGACAATTCCGTCATAATTGCCGAGATTTGCGTCGTCTTCAAGATACATGCTGCACAGATCCATATCCCCCGCGCCCGCCTTGTTCAGCAAATCTTCGCAGAACGCTTTGGCCTGCGCCGGAGACATTTTAAGTTTTTCGAGCACATTGGCATCATCAATCACAGTATTCTCATTGACCGGTATCGGCGCGTTTTGACCGTAATTATACCCCAGCGCCATATTCGTATAAACGACGTGTGCATTGCGCCGCAATGGCATGCCACCAAAGCCGCCGCCCTCGTTCACATGCCAAACACCCTCTTTCATATCATTATTGTTCTGCACCCAAAATGTCGCGGCTTTTTCGTAATTTTTATAATCGGTCGTTGCATTAAGCCCGTCATAATACGCCATGTGATTCCCATCCGGATCGGTAAGCTCCATTTGTTTTAACATCCCGTCGGATTCCGTAATGACCGTCTCGCTTTTTTCAGGCGCGGATTCATACTGCTTTTCCAGATGGGCTATTTGTTCGTCGAGCTGTGCCTGATCTCCCTCTGATGAATACTCGTCTGATCCTTTAAGCTTCTTTAGTCGGACAATACTCTCTAATATTTCGTCTTTCGTCTGTGGGCCGTTAACCACCTCATAAACAGTTTGCCCGTTAAACAGTGCTGAGAAAAGGCCGCTCACCTGTTCCTGCGTGAAATCCGCCGCTTTAACGCGGTAAATGGGCATGCTGTCCGTGTCCGGTAAAGTAATAGGCGCATCGGCGGCGACAATTTTGAGTTTCCCGTCCCCAACGGTCACATTCGCCGAATACGTCTGCGGGGCATTCACCTGCTCCTTGATCGGCACAATCGCTTCGGTCTCGGCCAACGCTTTGTCAGGCGTTTCCACCGCTTTTTCGAGCATTGTGCTCTGATCCTTCCCCACCACCACGGGCTTATCGGGCGTCGGCTGGCACGCGGTCGTGAAGCACGCCGCCACCATAATGACGGCCATTAATAAAGCAGTCAGACGTGCCGCGTGTCCCGTCCGGCTGCGCATAAATATGCCCCGTATGCGCCGCTCCACGGTTTTGCCTGTGCTCCCAAGCGCCATACCGAGCGCCAAACGCAACTGCGGCTTTGTGTGCATCGCAAGCACCGCCTGCGCATAGCGTGTTTTGCCGCCCGCACTCATCGGCTTTGTCACCATGCTGTCGCATGCCGTCTCCATATCGAGCCGCATCAGCTTGAAAGCGACCCAGACGACGGGGTTGAACCAATACACCGCGCGCAGCACCAGCCACAGCAGACAGACGATGTGATCACCGCGCTGCAAATGTGTGAGCTCATGCCGCAGTGCAAAGCGCACGGCTTCCTCATCCTCAAGCTCCTTGGGTAGCACCACCACAGGGCGCAGCCCCGCGCTCAGCGCGGGCGTCGGGAATCCGCTCACCACAGCCAGCCGCAGCTGATTACGGATATGCAGCTCGCTCGCAATCTCCAATGCTATCTGCCGCCAATGTTCGGGTACGCTTTCGCTGCCGTATTGAATGCGCCGTTTGAGCCTTTTTGATGACATCACCGCAAGCATGAGCAGTCCCCCCGATACGGCCAGCCAGACGGCGATCAGCACCGTTTCCCACGAGACAGGCGTTTGTGCTGCGGGCGCGGGTTGGCTCGCCGCCGTGGATGCTGTCGTGCCGTCTGCGTTTTTCGCTCCCATTTTATCGTGCGCTGTGGATTGACTTGTATCCGGCTGAGTCAGCGCCGGATTATTGCTATTGTTAAGCGTCACATCGTTGTTCAGCCCGTCAAGCAACGCTGACACATCCGTGGCGGGTGCCCCTACCGGTTTCGTAAACAGATGAAAACCCGCGTCAAACGTGATCGGCACGAGCAGCCGCGCAATCAGCAAAAACCATATGGTGTACATCAGCACAGGCGACGCATGCCTTTTGAGCAGCGCTCTGAAAACCAATATCGCGGCAAACAGCGCTGCTGAGTAGACGGTGATTTCGAGCAGAGTTGACAGCAGTTTCATTGTTCTGTGCCTCCTTTCGAAAGCCTAACGAGCAGAGCGCTGAGCTCGGCGTGTTCCTCCGCGTTAAGCCCGCTCTCTTCTATCATACTGACCAACAGCTCCTTGGCGCTGCCTTCGCTGACCTTTTGCAGCAGCCCTTTGCCTTCCGCGCGTATGCACGCATGCTTGTCCGCAATCGCGTAGTAAAACTTGTCGCGTCCCTTGGCTTCAAAGCCCGCCAGCCCTTTTTCGCAGAGCTTGCGAAGGTAGGAGGCGTAGGTACGGTAGCTCCAGCTTATTTTTCCGTCCATTGAAGCGATCACCTCCGACAATGTCTGCGGGCGCTTGTCCCACAGCGCCTCCATCACTGCCCATTCGGGATATGTCAGTGTTTCTTTCATGCGCGCGCCTCCAATCACAAAACTAACATTGGCATTTTATGATTACAATTGTAATCATTGCGGAAGTATTTGTCAATCTTGTTTTTCCATTATTTTTTATATCAAGAAATAAAAAGACGGCGCGTGCCGTGCCGTCCATAGTGTCAAAAAAGTCTCTTATCTTGGCCCCCTCTGAGGACTACCCGCAGGGTGGAATGGGGGCTGTCACCGATAGGTGACTGGGGGAGAGAAAATGGCTTGAGAACGATCTACAGCCAATCCATCCCTTTGGGATAGACGTGTGGGGGGAGGTGTAAATACGCTTTATCAACAGCCTGTTTCGGTGCTATTTGCGCCGTCCCTGTTGTTTCAGTTCAAAGCTCTTTTCTGATTTGTTTTTTCGATTTTTCGTCGAGTATGCCGCCCAATAGCGCATCGGATATATAATCGTCAATGGCGTCAGAGGGCTTTATCCGCCTGACCTTCAGCAGCACCTGCAAAATATCGAGCAGTATCAGCTTTTGCATGGTGGATCTTAACGCACCGATGTCCACCTGCATAAGCTTGCACGCGATGCGGTCAAGCAGGTGCGTCTTGAATGGAATCACCTGTTCAAGGGCTTGTATGCACTGGCGCGCCGTGATCGGTTTTTCGTCGTCAACGCCGGCAAGATAGTCATCCAAAGAGGCATCGAGTTTATTCTGTGCATCCCATCTGGCGTTTGCGGCCATCAGCATCAGGCCGATGCTGCGCTGGTATGAGTTTTCGCTTTTGAGCTTGGCTGTTAACGTATCAAAATATGGATACACGTCATCAAAGCTTTCGCTGCGGCTTTGCAGCAGCAGCAGCGAGGGGTATCTCAGCTTATCATCCTTCTCCTCCAACAGCGCGACGAGCTCTTTGATGTCGTCCCCAGTCAGCGTTTTTGCTGCTTCGGAAATGCGCTCCTTGTCAAGCGATATGAGAGCGTCAAGCGTCATGGTGAAATCCCCTCCTTGTTTCCATTTTCCCTGCGTATTTCAAAACAGGGTTTAGCAGCCTATCGTCTCGTCAACGGGGCTGCCGTCCGCAGCGTTAATCGTCGTCAAAGCTCATCACCATGCCGCCTTTAACGTGCATGGAAATCATCTCGCTTTCATAATGGGCTTTAAGCTGCTCCATATCCTCATTCCGGGCTTTTTCCACAGCACCCGAAGTATCATCCATTCGCAGTCAAGCAGCGTCTTATCCATATCATCAACCTTTCGTATCTTGTAAAAACAAGATATTGTCTTGATATTACAATAGACGATTATAATTGCCAATACAACCAGGCGCTTCATATTCTATTTTTTTCGCTTATCAGATAAAATGCAATGAAATGCGATGAAATGAATGTTCCGCTGATGCTTGTTTTAAGCCAGAAGCGCCGGAATAATGCTGTAGATGCAAACCAGAAAAGCAGCGATGCCAAGGATAATAATCATGGAAACCACAAAAGCTTTTGTCTTCGTATCGCTTGGTTCATCATGAGCCACCCAAATATGTTTAATATCTTTTTCCATGCTGCCCCCCTTTCGCTTCGGCTGATGTAAAAAACGAAAACTGTCTTGTAACCGCCGTCTTTGCCAGCATTGCAGTGTTGATGACACATTAACATCATTATTTTACACCTATTTTTAATATTTGTCATTGTTTGTTTTAATCGCTAGGTTGTATGTAACATCGATCTCTATATAAACATAAATTAACATATTCTATACACGGAAAGGAATCACCTTTCCCGATTCTGCAAATGACAAACGCCAATCTATTCGGTATAATTTAAAATGCGAGGTGTGCATATTGCCACGCATAAAATACTATCGGAGGATACTACATGACTTTTGCAGCGGTATTTTTACTGTTGGGCGGCCTCGGCATGTTCTTGTATGGCATGAAGATGATGTCGGACGGGCTCGAATACGCGGCGGGAGACCGGATGCGCCGGGTACTTGAGGTGCTGACAAACAGACGACTGGCTGCAGTCGGCGTCGGTGCGGGTGTTACCGCGGTGATTCAAAGCTCTTCGGCCACCACCGTAATGGTGGTCGGTTTTGTAAACGCAGGACTGATGACATTGCTTCAAGCCACAGGCGTGATTATGGGTGCCAACATCGGCACCACCATCACAGCACAACTTATTGCTTTTCAATTATCGGATATCGCGCCGCTGATTTTATTTTTGGGCATGGTATTCACCGTTTTTATCAAAAAGCGCCTTATCTCCCGAATAGGCGAAATCATATTGGGCTTTGGAATATTGTTTGTCGGCCTGACACTGATGTCGGAGGCGATGAAGCCCTTGCAGGAAGTCGAAGCCTTCCGCAATCTGCTCGTGAGTTTTAAAAGCCCCGTGGTCGGCGTGCTGTTTGGTGCCATATTCACCGCCATTATCCAAAGCTCATCCGCATCTGTCGGTATCTTGCAGGCGCTGGCGGGGCTTGGGCTGATCGGCCTTGACTCGGCTGTTTTTGTGATACTCGGCCAGAACATCGGCACATGTATCACTGCGATACTCGCAGCCATCGGCACGAGCGCCAACTCCAAACGAACCGCGGGTATTCACCTGATGTTCAATATCATCGGCACTATCATCTATCTCATTGCGCTCACCGCATTTCCGTCTATTGTTGCATGGGTCGCGTCGTGGTCCCCTGCCGATGTCTCGCGTCAGATCGCAAACTTCCATACTCTGTTCAACTTGACTGTCACGATTATGCTCTTTCCGTTTGCCAAGCTGATGGTTAAGCTCATCACGCGCATCATTCCGGACAATCACGAACCCGACCGTGTTGAGAAAAAACTAATTTTCTTGGACGAGCGTATCGCCCAGACGCCCTCTATTGCGCTGAACCAGACGCTCAAGGAATTGAGCCGTTTGGGAGATATCTCTGCGGAGAACTTGAGGCGTTCTCTCGATGCTTTCTTCAACCGGGACGAGCAAAAAGCAGAACGTGTGTTCAATGTAGAAAAAACAATTGATTATATTACCCAAAATATCACCCATTATCTTATCGAATTCCGTGGTATGGATCTCTCTGAGTACGACCTGAAAACATTGGGCAGCCTGCATCATGTGGTGATCGACATGGAACGTATCGGCGATCTTGCGGAGAACATTGCCGGATTCTCGCTTTCATTGATTGAGCGCAGGTCTCATATGTCACCCGATGCACAGGAAGAGCTGCATACCATGGCGGAAAAGACGATGGAGACCTTACAGCTGAGTCTGGAAGCGTTCCGTCGGCGCGATCTAACCAAGATCAAAGAAATAAACAACATGGAGCAGCAAGTCGACGAAATGAAAAAGCAGTATATGAACCGTCATATCGACAGGCTGCAGGACAAGTCCTGCGACCCTCAGGTGGGCGTCGTGTTTACGAATATGGTGGCTACTCTTGAACGTATTGCCGATCATGCCACGAATATTGCGTTTTCTATTGAAGAAAGAGACTGAACATAGTGCACATTTTGCCCCGCGTATGCGGGGCTTTTATTTTGCATCGGCATTGCTCAGGTATGTCGATGCGGCCACAAAGGCATTCTCTGATTATAACGGTACGACACAAATAACATTGATCATTTTGCACAACACTTAAGTGTTGTGCATATGGAATCTATCACCACATCAGCGTAATACCATGCAAAATTATGTTGATCAGTTCTGTTTTAGATTTAAAAATCGTGGAATGAATATGTATGATATAGTGTTGAGACAGAGTTTGGTATAAATAAAAAGACCTCGAAAGAGGTCAATATTTTATATCTGTACCTAGCGGGATAATACCGAAAATAATAAAGCCGCATCACTGCATCTGCTCAGTATCGTTTTGTTCAACCCCATTTTCCATCTTGATTCTGCGCACCGTAAGCACCGTATAAACAATGGCAGCTGCGGCGAAAACGCCAAGCAAAATCCAGCCCTCGATATAAAGCTTGAGCATGTAGATCGCGATGCCGATGGCGGCACACACAATCTGTATACCGACGAGTATAAACACAGCCAAACGATGGCTTCCGAATTTCTCTATCAGAATATGATGAAAGTGCATTTTGTCAGGCTTCATCACCGGCAGACGCAGCAACAGCCGCCTGAGTACCGACATGCACATATCCGCAATCGGCAGAAGTATCAGATAAATGGGCACCACCAGCGAAACCACACTGGGCTCAGATGAAATACTCATGATCGACAGAATACCCAGCATAAATCCGATAAACATACTGCCTGCGTCACCCATAAAAATTTCGGCAGGATGAAAATTATACGTAAGAAATCCTATAATCGCGCCGCACAGCGCGAGCGTCGTCGGCAAGGCAAGCTGATAACGCCCCTGCAAAAAAAATATCGCCGCAAATGAGAGA
>JAEZNC010000158.1 GCA_023441905.1 Bacillota bacterium
ATCGATAGCTTCGTCAAGGCTGTTTACCACCTTGACGGCAAGGATATAGTCGTTGTATTCGGTATAATAGTCCTCTTCGGTTGCCGCACTCACATTGATGATCGCGCGCGTCTTCTCGCAGCCGCGCAGCGCCACGCCTTCGAGCTTTTTCTGCACCATCGGCAGGAAGCCTTGCGCCACCGCTTCGTGGACCAGCAGCGATTCCGCCGCGTTGCAGACCGACGGACGGCTCATCTTCGCGTTGTGAATAATCGAAACGCCCATGTCAAGGTCGGCGCTCTCGTCAATATACACGTGGCAGTTTCCCGTTCCCGTCTCGATCACCGGCACCGTCGCGTTTTTAACCACCGACTGTATGAGCCCCGCCCCGCCGCGCGGTATCAGCACGTCAATCACGCCGTTGAGCCCCATCATGTATGTCGCGGCTTCGCGCGAGGTGTCGTCAATCAGTTGAATCGCGTCCTCCGGCAAGCCTGCCGAGCCAACCGCCTTTCTCAGCACGTTGACCACCGCGATGTTAGAATAGATCGCATCGCTGCCGCCGCGCAGCACCGTCGCGTTGCCCGTTTTGAGGCAGAGCCCCGCCGCGTCCGATGTCACATTGGGCCGCGCTTCGTAGATGATGCCGACCACGCCGAGCGGCACGCGCTTGGTGCCGATGGACAGCCCGTTCGGGCGCAGTGACGCATGCGTGACCTCACCCACAGGGTCATCCAGACGCGCCACGCTCTCCAGGCCCTGCGCCATGCCGTCAATACGCGCTTTGCTGAGCGCCAGCCGGTCGAGCATCGCCTTGGATGTGCCCTTTTGCCGCCCCGCTTCGAGGTCCTTCTCGTTTTCCGCAAGGATGTATGCCGCGTTGTCGCGCAGCGCCTGCGCCATCGCGAAAAGCGCTTCGTTTTTCTTCACGCTGCCCATACAGCTTAATACCGCCGCCGCGGTTTTGGCTGCCTGAGCCTTTTCAAGAACGTGCTGCATCTGAATTCCTCCATGACTTTTGGAAACTTTTTTGACATTATAACACCATTTGCATCCGAAGTCACGCCGTTGTATAATATGTGCTTACGGAGGAAGAACATGACGCTGGACGGACTCACACTGCATGAAATCGCGGAAGAATTAAAGGGCATCATCATAGGCTGCAAGGTGGACAAGGTACATCAGCCGCAGCCCGATACGGTGGTGCTCGCTTTGCGCGCGCCCGGGAAAAACCCGAAGCTGCTGATCAGCGCGGGCGCTTTCGATTCACGTCTGCATTTAACGGAGCAAAAGTACGCCAATCCGCCGTCTCCGCCGATGTTCTGCATGTTTTTGCGCAAGCACCTGACGGGCGCGAAGATCACCGATATCGCTCAAACGGGGCTTGAACGCATTGTAACGATCACTTTGGAAGCCAAGGATGAAATGGGCCATGTGCGCCCGATGACGCTCGTTGCCGAACTGATGGGCAAATATTCCAACGTGATATTGATTGAAAACGGCATCATCATGGACAGTCTGCGCCACGTCACGCGCATGGTCAGCAGCGTGCGCTGTGTGCTGCCCTCTTTGCCGTATGAAGACCCGCAATCGAGCAAGCTCAATCCGCTGACCGTGTCGCGCCCAACGCTTGTGGAGATGCTGCAAAAAAAGGGCAGCGCTAAAATAAAGACGTATCTGTCGTCGTTATTGCAGGGCATATCGGGCCAGACAGCCGACGAGATACTCTACCGGTACATGCCGGACGGCTATGAGAGCCGACCCCGCGAAGCGGAAAAACTCGCGGATGTGATCATCAGCTTTTTTTCGGAGCCGTCGCGCCCCACCATGTACTTAAGAGACGGCGTGCCGTTCTTCTACGCGCCGAAGGCTTTTTCGAGCGTGGCGGCAGATGCCGCCGTGCCGTTTGACAGCGCCAACGCGCTTGTCGATGCGTATTATTACCGTCTGCGTGAGCTTGAGACGCTCTCGCGCAAGCGTGACGCGCTGCACCGTATTGTGGCCAAGCAGCTCGATAAGCTGATACAAACGCGCCAGAAGCAGCAGACCACGCTCGATCTCGCGGGCAAGGCCGAGGAACATAAAACGCGCGGCGATTTGATCACCGCGAACATATACCGCATATCACGCGGCACCGCCACACTCATCGCGCAGGATTACATGACCGGGCAGGACGTCGCGATAGAGCTCGATACGCGGCTTTCCCCCGCCGCGAACGCACAGCAGCAGTACAAACGGTACAACAAGCTGCGCCAGAGCATCGATATCACGGCTTCGCGCATGGCGCAGACCGTGGCGGATATCGCTTTTCTTGAGAGCGTTCAGGTGTCCATTGATTCGAGCGAAACGACGAACGAACTCGCCGAAATCGAGTATGAACTCGCCAAGGCGGGCTATATGCCGGCCAAGCACAAGGCTGAGCGCGCTGCGCAGGAGCCCTCGAAGCCGCACAGGTTTTCCTCTTCCGACGGCTATGTGCTGCTCGCGGGCAAGAACAACCGCCAAAACGATCTGCTCACAATGAAAACCGCCGCGCCGGACGACATTTGGCTGCACACCAAGGATATACCGGGTTCGCATGTGCTGATTGTGGGCGCGAAGGGCAAAGCGCCAGAGCAAACGCTATTTGAGGCGGCGACGATTGCCGCGACGCTGAGCAAAGCCAAGGGCGGCGCAAAGGTGCAAGTGGATTACGCACCGCGCAAAAACGTGAGAAAGCCGAACGGCGCGAAGCCCGGTATGGTGGTGTACGAAGGGTACAATACGATTATCGTGAGCCCCGACAAGGCGCTGTTTGAAAAGCTTCTCGTGAATTCTGATAAATAGAACATACGCTGTATACAGCACAAGCAGCCTAGGCCTTGCCCATTTGCGGGAATGCTTTTTGAATCCGCAATTAAATGAAGAAGATTGACCATTACAATATTCGAAACTGGTTTTCCTCCCTCAGTCGCCTTACGGCGATAGCTCCCTCCAGAGGGAGCCAACGTTGCTAGCTGAAACGAATCTATCAATGGGTCAAGTGGATACTCTTGAAATCTAGCAAAGACCTTAATATGAAGCACGAGATATAAACCGTTTTGGGCCTTTTTTTTACACCTCATCCGAGGCTTCGCGCCACCTTCCCCTCTAAGGGGAAGGCTTTAATTACGGCTTCTCCAATAGAAAATACTCAACATATGTACAAAGCCACAAATGTCATTTTGAGCGAGCGACAGAGAGTCGAAAAATCCCATGGATGATTGTTTTTTATATGGGATACGCGACACTTCGTCATCCCCTCAAAGGTGTTGGCTTATGATTGCTAATAACTTAATGGAAATGGCTTCTTCCAGAGGAGAAGCCGTCGCCGCAGACGACTGATGAAATTGTCGATACACTATGCTGATCGAAAAAGCGTGAATTGCGGCATAAGCCGCCAAAAGGGCTCTTTATATTTCAATATCAGCGCCCCCATTCATTAAATTTTGTATGTGAGATACCTGAACCCAAAGGGGTACAAGTCGTTTCGTTCAATATAAACAAAAACACAGAACGATACGCAGAAATAAAAAAAGACCGGTCAGGTCTTCTTTTACGAATTATTTCGCTTTGTCTGTCAGTTCATTGTCCGGCAATTCGGAATCTTCGACAGTCGCGATAGCGCCTTTTGTGAAAACCAAACGTACCTTGTCGGGCATCGCTTCGATCGTCACGAGGTCTTCCTTCACTGCCACGATTTTTCCGTACATACCACCAATGGTTTTGATCATCTTACCGGGCTTTAAGCTGTCCATCAGCTGCTGCATCTGCT
>JAEZNC010000201.1 GCA_023441905.1 Bacillota bacterium
CCACGGAAACGCGGCAGAACGCGGACAGGCGCTTTTCGTACTCGGCCTGCGCGTCCTTCCAGTACTTCTCTTTGAGTTTTCCGATACAGGCGATGGTGAGTGTGGACATGGATTCTCCTATTTGATATGGAACACGCCTGTGACGCGGTCGCGGAAGGCAAGGCCGAGGCTCACATCGTGCCCGGGGGTGAGCCCCTGAGCGATCAGCGCGTCGGTCACGGTGCGGAAGGCGAGCTGTTCGGAGTTGTTCTCTTTGCTCAAATGCCCGAGCAGTATCGACGATACGCCCGCACAGGCAAGGCGCACCGCCGCATCGGCGGCATCGTCGTTGCTGAGGTGGCCGCGGCGTGAGCGGATGCGCTCCTTAAGCGCTCTGGGGTACCGCCCTGTCTGCAGCATATTGAGATCGTGATTGGACTCGAGCAGCACAAGGTTGCACGCCTGCAGCTTCATCTCGAGTGCTTTGGGGAAAAATCCAAGGTCCGTCGCAACGGCAAGCTTGCGCGCGCCGCAAGAGACACAGTATCCCACGGGGTCGGCGGCGTCGTGCGGAATATCGTAAGGCTCGATGAGCAAATCGTCAATATAAAACCCCGTTTTGCCGATCACGCGCGTGAGACGGCTTTGCACGCTGCCAAGTTTCTCGCTGCAGGCCTCCCATGTGGGGGCAGTCGCGTAAACGGGGATGTTGTGCTTTCGCGAAAGTATGCCCGCGCCCGCAATATGGTCGGAATGCTCGTGGGTGATGAGGATGCCCTTGATGCCGCGGATATCCTGTCCGACGCTGTGCAGCGCTTCCTCAATACGGCGGCCCGACACACCCGCGTCCACGAGAATATGCGAGGTGCCTGAGCTGATCAATATCGCGTTGCCGGACGAACCGGAAAAAAGCGGGGTTAAAGAGAGTGCCATTGTATACGTCCTTTCCTTAGACGATTATAACATAAGCGGGGCGGTTGCGGCTACCGTTGATTCCGACTTGACGAATGTGGTATCTTTAAACAAGAGCAGGAGGAACGCCATGGAAAAATCGTTCGTGCAGGTGTATACGGGCAACGGCAAGGGCAAAACCACGGCTGCGATGGGGCTCGCCATGCGGGCAGCCGGGCAGGGGCTGGCTGTGAAAATCGTGCAGTTTATGAAGGGGCGCGATACGGGGGAGCTTGCGTCGCTGCAAAGGCTCGGCGTTGACGTGCTGCGCGCCTCGCACAGCGAAAAGTTCTTCCATACGATGACCGAAAACGAAAAAGATGGGCTGCGTGCCGATGCGCTGGACGTCTTACGGCGGGTGGAAACGTGGCTGAATCAAATCGATCTGCTGATACTTGACGAAGCGTTGGGCGCGCTGACCTGCGGCGTCGTCAAGCTGGATGAGCTGCTGTCCATCATGGACGCCCGCGGAGGCACCGAGGTGGTCATCACGGGGCGCAACGCGCCCGATGAAATCGTCAAAAAGGCGGATCTCGTGACGGAGATGCGTGAGGTCAAGCACTATATGCAGCGCGGCATAGCCGCAAGAAAGGGCATTGAATACTGATGGGCATTACACTGGTAACGGGCGGCGCGCGCAGCGGTAAAAGCGCATTTGCGGAACGGCTCGCGAAGGATGCGGGCGGCATCGTCGGCTATATCGCGACGGCGGTGACGACCGACCCGGATATGGCGGACAGGATCGCCCGGCACAGGGCCTCGCGCCCGGCTGAGTGGGAAACGTTTGAACAACCGACCGGGCTCGCGGAACTGACCCGGGACAGCCGATTTGCGCCATGCGGCACGCTGCTGCTCGACTGTCTTACGACGCTGACGACCAACCACATGATGGACAGCGGACTCGATTTTGATACCTGTGAGCTGAGCGCGGTGCAGACGCTCGAAGAAAAAGTTGCCGGGGATGTCAATGTACTGATTGCTGCGGCGCAGGGGAAGCGGCTCATCATCGTGACCAACGAGGTGGGGCAGGGCGTGGTGCCCGCATACCGCATGGGCAGCCTTTTTCGCGACATGGCAGGGCGGCTCAATGTGTCTGTGGCGGCGCGCGCTGACGAGGTTTACTGCATGATATCAGGGCTGCCGCTGCGGCTGAAATAGAATCAGTGCTGATTGATTCGAGATGCTGACTTAAATGTAGTCCATGTTCTATGATGCCACTGAAATTCTAAGATATATTGGCCCCCTCTGATGACTACCCATATGGGTGGATAGGTGACTGAGGGAGAGAAACTGGCTTAAAACCGGCCACTCCTACAGGACTTCATGCCACCTGTCGGTTTCTGAGAGAGGTATTATTGGCTTTGCCAACAATCTGAGGCGCGTCTTGGAAGCCGCGCTCTACATAGGGAGGTTTTCATGTCTGCGCGGAAAGGACATATGAAAAGCTTTACTTGCATGCTCGCGTTCTTCACGCGCATTCCGGTGCGTGTGTCGGGTGAAATCGACGCAGCGCAGTATCAAAAGGGAATCAAATATCTGCCGGTGATCGGGGTGCTGATTGGGGTGCCGATGGGCTTCGTTATGCTGCTCGCGTCGTGGATCGGCAGTTTGGCGGCCGCGTTTTTGGCGGTTGCGGTCTATTTGCTGCTGAGCGGCGCATTGCATGTGGACGGCATGGCGGATACGGCGGACGGGTTTGCCGCTCATCGTGACAGGGAAGGCACGCTCGCTATTATGAAGGACAGCCGCATCGGCACGTTCGGCACTTTGGCCGTTTGCGTTTACGTTGTGGGCATGACGGTTTTTATCGCGCAGGCGGGAGCGTTGGCGGCAGCGCTTTGCCCGCTCGCGGGACGTTCGGCGGCGCTGCTATGCGCACGGATGAATGGCAGCGCGACTGACGGGCTCGGGCGGTGGTTTGTGGACGGCGTGAAGACATCCCACGTTATCGGAGCGGTGATTATTTTCGCGGCGGGGGCGGCTTTGGGGCTGTTTGCATATCAATGGATTTTTGCCGTGTTGATTGTCGCATCATTTCTGGTGTCCATGGCTGGCACGGCGATTGCGACGCGGCGCATGGCCAAAAAGCTTGGCGGCGTGACAGGAGACGTAATCGGCTTTTCAATTGAATTTTGCCAGCTTGTTTTTTTGCTTTTCTCAACTTTTGCTGTTATTATATTATAAGGAAAGACCGATATGATGAAAGAGACGTGTTCGTGATTAAGACACAATCCGACAAAAAACATTCTTTGACAAAAGACGCGGGCACTATATAATATGAAGTATCAGAAGTCGAGAGAGGGGTAGGCTATGGGTAGTTCAATCAATGATATTTTAATGGAGGATTTTCAGAATGTAGTCAGCGAGCTGCTGATGCGCAACAGAAGCATTCTTGATATACTGACAAAGATACAGACAAGTTCTGGACGCGTGAACCGCAGTGTTGTCAAAGCGGTGACGCATTGCGGGTGTGTTGAGATTGAAGGCAAAAAACAGGTTTTCCCCGGAGAGGTCAGCATGAAAAACCTGAGCGGCCTGATGTCCACACAGGTGAAGGGGGAGCTTTGCCCCGAATGCAGACAGACCATTGAGAAAGAAATCGGCGGGGCACTGTTTTATTTGGCGGCCCTTTGCAACACGCTCGGCATCAGCTTGTATGACGTGGTTTTAAGCGAAAAGGAAACGCTGGGGACGCTCGGCAGCTACAGCCTGCGGTAGAGAATCGGTTTATAAGCGGCGGCTTATAAGCGCCGCTTTTATTTTATAAATTTATTATTTTGAAAGGCACAACAGAATGAAGAGACCGTTTATCACGAAAGAGCAGGCTGAAGCGATTCGGCAGGAGTATCCGACGCCCTTTTATTTGTATGACGAGAAAGGCATTCGCGAGAACGCGAGACAGCTGAATAAAGCGTTTGGCTGGAACAAGGGTTTCAAAGAATATTTCGCGGTCAAAGCCACGCCCAATCCGTCGATTTTGAAAATATTAAAGGAAGAAGGCTGCGGTCTTGATTGTTCGTCTTTAACCGAGCTGATGATGGCCAAGATGTGCGGATTTGAGGGCAGCGATATCATGTTTTCATCCAATGTGACGCCTGAGGAAGACTACAGGCTGGCCGACGACCTTCAAGCGGTGATCAATCTCGATGATATCACGCATATCGATTATTTGCATTCGCTTGTTGACATTCCTGAGCTGATTGGCTGCCGGTTTAACCCGGGCGGCCATTTTGAGCTCGAAAACAAAATCATGGATAACCCCGGCGAAGCGAAGTACGGCTTCACGCGCGCGCAGCTCTCAGAAGGGTTTAAAAAGCTGCTGGCGCTTGGCGCGAAGCGCTTCGGGCTGCACGCGTTTCTTGCATCGAACACCACCACAAACGCCTATTACCCCAAGCTCGCCCGGCTGCTTTTTGAAACAGCGGTGGAGCTTCACCGCGAGACGGGCGCACCGATTGCTTACATCAATCTGTCGGGCGGTATCGGCATTCCTTATATGCCGGGCGAAAAGGGCAACGACATTGAATTTATCGGTAATGCCGTGCGCGAAGCGTTTGAGCGGATCATGGTGCCCGCGGGCCTTGGCGATACGTCCATTTATACCGAGCTTGGCCGTTACATGCTCGCGCCGTACGGCGTTCTTGTGACCACGGCGATTCACAAAAAGGAAATTTATAAGGACTACATCGGCGTGGATGCGTGCGCCGCAAACCTCATGCGCCCCGCGATGTACGGCGCGTACCACCATATCACCGTGCTCGGCAAAGAAGACGCGCCCCATGATTACAAATACGATGTAACGGGCGGTTTGTGTGAGAACAACGATAAGTTCGCGGTCGACAGGATGCTGCCCAGAATTGAGAACGGCGATATCCTCGTGATTCACGATGCGGGTGCGCACGGCTTTTCAATGGGGTATAACTACAACGGCAAGCTACGCAGCGCGGAGCTGCTGCTCAAAGAGAACGGCAGCGTGGAAATGATACGCCGTGCGGAAACGCCGGACGATTATTTCGCGACATTTTCATTTTAAACATAAGGCTGCGGACGGATGAATATTCGGCAATGAATCAGCCGTCCGCAAAGCCGTTATTGCCTCTCGGGCGGAACACGGCAATGGAACTTAACAAACTTTGTAAATAGTTTATGAAAACACTTCTGATTATCCCATTTTCATATTGACAAGAAAAATAGGGTATAGTAATATGTTATATTGCATTAGCGTGCTCATAATAGGGGAGGAATCTCTTTATTTGCCGACGATGGCTGAGGGATTTTACTTGCCGGGTTTTTAAAAACCCAGTATATTTTTGCCGAGATTCGGGAATAATCAGCGAGTGCCTTCATCTGAAAATGTCATAATGTTATTTTGCATAACAGGAGAGTGGATACAAGTTTATGGTGCATGAAGTCAATTACGGAAAGCGAAACAGGATGAGCTTTT
>JAEZNC010000202.1 GCA_023441905.1 Bacillota bacterium
CCCGAAGGGTCGTTTTTGGCCGCTGACACGTCGACAATGCGCGTATAATAATCAAGCGTATAGGTATCCGTGAAGCTTGCGGGGAACGTATACGTGAAATTGTTGCTGTCTGTCACTGCCAGATTCGAATCGGAAGCGGGGACGGAGGTATATTCCGAATCGGCGGCCCCGTTCTTGCTCACCGAAAATTTATGCCCGGCGTTGTCTATCACGAGTTCCTGCCCGGCGGGAATCGTATCCACCACCGACATATTATCCATGGTCACCTTGTTTCTGTTGACCGTAATCGTCCAGCGGATATAGCCGCCGTTCTGATGGTTGTAATTCTCCGTGCCGCCCTGCGCGGTTTTGCCGATGAGGCCGCTGCCCGGAATGTTGCCGTCAACGTAATCTTTCGGCGGGTCGGTGGAGGTGGGTTTTTGCGTCCATTCAAGCTGTGCCGTATTGCGGAAGTTAACGGCAGCGTTATTGTTGATATAATAGTTGGGGTCCCCAACCTTCGTGTAATAAACCAGCCTTGCCGTGCGGTTCAGCGCGCCGCCCGACGGAAACCGATAATCAAGCGTACCCGATGTGCCGGAGCTTCCGAAGGTGCCGGCCGTGTATGCATATTTGCCCCATTCGTTCGTTGTTGTGCTTTCCACGGTGGTCAGCGCACCGCCGTTCAGCGATATCTGAACCGGATGGCTGGTATCAAGGATCATGCCGATGGGCAGTATGTCGTGGATATACGCGCCCGTCACCGACCCGTTGTTCGGTACCGCTGCGGTCACTTCCCATCGAATCACATTCGGGTCCGAATCGTTCGGCGCGGTCTTGGTGATCCAGTTCGTCTGAACCGTCGCGGTCACGGGGCCTGCCAGCGTATCCGCGGCGTGCTTCACAGTCGCCGCATTGGTGAATGTAGATTGATCTGCTGCTGTTGATGTTCCATCCTCAGCGCCAAAGGACGTCGGAGACGTTTTGTATTTAATTGTCTGTATCCCCGTGGTGTTCGGGTCGGTATCGGGAAATGTGTACGATACCTGATTCGCCGTCGTCAGGTCAAGGCCAGCGTCTGCCACGGACGTTGCCCCATGGCTAAAAGAACCGGACACGAAAGACTGATTTGAACTGTAAGCGTCCACCAGCGTATAACCGTCGAGTGCCCATCCTGTAGGTGGTGTCACTGTCACTGTCCATTCAATCGTGTTGTCAGCAGCGTTATATGCGCCGCTTTTTTCGAGTGTAATCTGCGGCGGTGTGGGCGGCGTACGCCGGAAAACGATGCTTTCGCTTCCGAGAGTGAGCGTCCGCTCCGTTTCATCGCCGTATTCGATATCGTTAAATGTCCCGCTTATGCCGATTTTGCCCCACATGGCACTATGAAGTGCGACATCATCAGTAAAATCAACGCGTATGGTATTTGAATCGGCAAAACTCCATGTCCCCAAAAGCCACTGATCACCTGTGGTCTTGTCGCGGGCATAGATTTCACTTTCAGCACTGGTCGGTGTTTTAAATGTGATATCCTCCGGCAAATCGATGGTAAAAAAATTGGTTCCCGAGTATGTATTGATATCCGGCTCAACGCCGTCACTCAGACTAAATCCGTATGACAATTCGATCTTCGAACCATTCGGGATGTCTGGGTAAACGCCTCCTACGGGGTCAATCACATGCTCGTCGGGATCTTTGACCGTGATCACAGATGGCCCGCCGGCGTCGCCGATAGCCCACGCTGTCCCATGCACAATCAGGTATTCCGTATGACCGGTTAAATCATTGGTGGACGGGCTGGCCGCCATGGCAATGCCCGCAATAACAACCTGTATAATCAAACAGACTGCCAAACCCCAAACGATATATTTCTTCTTTTTCATTTGTTTTTCCCCAATCTCAAGCTTTTAAGCATCAAAAAACGAAGATAAATGACAAATCGATTTATAAAAATGATGAAAAATCGATATGCTTTATTTTTTTCTATATTACACCGTTATTTAGAAAAGGTAAATGAAGATTGTTCTTATTTTATTGAATAGTCATATAAACAATATAAAACGCAACAAAAAAAGCACTGCTTAAGCAGCACTTCTTAATTCAACGCGGTTTAACCTAATTTTTTGCAATATTCATGGCCTTTGTTTGTAAATTCGAGCCAAAACGGGACCTTGTTCTTGGTTTCTTTTTTGGTATGCTTCATCAGATACTCGTCATCAATGAGCTTACGCAAAGTGACAATGAAGCCTCTCCATTCATCGTCGTTCATCGTCTCTATCAGATTATCGACGGCAAATGTCAGCGACACGCCATCGGGCAGCTGCTTTTCAATTTCCGCTAATTTTCTTAAAACCTTTTCTTCTTGACCATTGCTTAACATGATGCTTATTCGTATGCCTCCTCGAGTTCTCAAACCGCACGACTTATTATACACAGTTTAAGCCGGAACACAAGGGGAGATTCTTTCAACTTTCCTTAAGAATATTTTCATTATTATTATATTAGGCGTTTTTTCATGCCAAATTGCCAATTCGCCATTGTAATATTAACCATTTATCCGCTGCACATTTCTTCGCCAGTCATTCAGGCTTCACAGATGGCTTGCACCCGCCATGAGCACTGCGTTTGACAGCCTTTTTGTAATTCGCTCCGCTCAATGCTTCACACCAGTGAAGCGGACGGGCGATTGCGCCTTAGCCCATAAAAAGACGGGACGGCAACACGCCAATCCCGTCTGTGGTTTGTTCAATTTCAGGCGTCGCCCTCTTCACCCGCCGCAAGGCCCAGTTCCTGCTCGCCCCATTCGCGCAGCTTGTACTTTTGTATCTTGCCGCTCGCCGTCATCGGGAACGTATCCACAAAGCGCACATAGCGCGGCGCTTTGTGCTTCGAAAGGCCGTCCTTCACGAATTGAATCATGGTTTCCTCGGTCTCGGTTGCACCGGGCTTTAATATGATGCAGGCCAGCACCTCTTCACCGTATTTATGATCCCGAACGCCTACCACCTGCACATCCGAAACCGACGGGTGCGTATAGAGGAACTCTTCGATTTCGCGCGGATAAATGTTCTCGCCGCCCCGAATAATCATGTCCTTTAAACGCCCGGTAATTCTGTAATAGCCGTTCTCATCGCGAACACCCAAATCTCCCGTGTGCAGCCAGCCGTCCTTGTCAATCACCTGTGCGGTGGCTTCGGGCATTTTGTAATACCCTTTCATCACATGATAACCGCGCGTCACGATTTCGCCGACCGTGTTCGGCGGCACGTCATTGCCCGTTTCGGGGTCAATCACTTTGGCTTCCACGTTCGGATAAGCACGCCCGACCGTGGACACACGAATCTCGAGAGGATCGTTCACGGTGGACTGCGTGATGCCCGGCGATGACTCAGTCTGCCCGTACACACTCGTGATGTGGCGCATATTCATCTTGTCGGCAGCCGCCTTCATCACTTCAACGGGGCACGTGGAGCCCGCCATAATGCCGGTGCGCATATGTGACAGATCGTATTTGGGGAAATCGGGATGCTCCATCATGGCAATAAACATCGTCGGCACGCCGTGAACCGCCGTGCATTTCTCAGATTCGAGCACACCGAGCACGCGCGTGGGATGGAAATGGTCCACAAACACCATCGTTGTGTCGTTGGTGATGGAAGCCATCACGCCAAGCACACACCCGAAGCAATGAAACAGCGGCACTGTGATGCAAAGGCGGTCCTCTTCGGAAAACGCCATCGACTCGCCGATGATCTTGCCGTTATTGATCAGGTTAAAATGCGTGAGCATCACGCCCTTGGGAAATCCGGTTGTCCCCGATGTATACTGCATGTTGATAACGTCGTGCGGGTCACATTCCGCCTGACGTGCCGCACGTTCTTCCTCGTTCACCTTTTCGGAGAGTGCGAGTACATCGCTCCAATGATACATACCGGGGTGGTTTTCTTCGTCCAGAAAGACGACTGTTTTTAAAAAAGGCAGTTTCTTGCTGTTTAATTTCCCGGGATCGCTTTTCTCAAGCTCGGGACAAACGGCATTGATATGTTCAACATAGTTGTTGTCCTTTGTGCCGCCCATCATGATGAGCATGGTGGCATCGGATTGTTTGAGCAGATATTCGAGCTCAAACTTTTTGTAGTTGGTGTTGACCGTTACAAGCACGGCACCGATTTTGGCAGTGGCAAACTGCGACTGCACCCACTGCGGATAGTTTGTCGCCCAGATGGCCACATGATCACCCTTCTTAACGCCCATGGCCATCAACCCGCGCGCCACGTGATCGCACTCGGCCTTAAACTCGGCCGTTGTATAGCGCAGCCCTTCCAAAGGATGAATGCTGCATTCCTTATCCGGATATTCCTTCGCTTTCATATCCAGCCAATCGCCTATCGTCATGTGAATAAATTCCGGCATGGTATCCCCTCCATCATATTCTTTAAAAACTTATTGCCCCACTTTTTTGGTATAAAAAAAGCCTTCGTCCATACAGAGACGAAAGGCTTCGCGGTACCACTCTGCTTGCGGGTATACGCCCGCCAGCTCAATCAAGGGCTTATGGCCTAAAGCCGTTACCCTTTCCTTAATTAACGCATAAGGGGGTCGTCAGCGCCTACTCGGTTCAGTGCTGAAGCTCCGGGGCGAGTTCACCTTGCTGCCGCGTCCGCCTTGCACCATCCGGCGGCTCTCTACACGCTGGCTCGAAAAGCTACTAATCCCCATCACAGCCGATAAAAATCTATAATTGAATTTATTATATGATAGGCCGGAAACCGTGTCAACTGTTACAAGGCTTTTTTATTCATTAAATAGAGTTCTGTCAACTATTTTATTGGGCTGTGCTTCCATAACTTGTATAAATATGGACATTTCCAAATGTATGCTATATAGTTGATGGTGAACGGTAAATACGACAGTACAGTATTGACGATCTTGCGCTTCATGATTAATGATTCGAAAAGGATTGACATGAGAAAATATTTGGGCGAAGCACCGCTGACAATCGGCGGATGGCTGTTTCTCATCGCCGCACGGCTCATATTTGGAATTGCAAACAGCGGCAAGGCCCTTTATCAAGTCTTTGATTTGCAGCCGGATTTGCCAAGCCGGATTATACAAATCCTGTCCGCACTCCTTGTTGTCTTGGCTTTTGCTGCATGCACGTTTCTCTTAAAAAGACATAAAGCTTTTCCGGTCAGCTTTATTATATTTAATTCGTGCGCTATCGTATTTAACATATTCGCGGTTTGCATATCCCTCACCGCAGGTGTTGCCCCAACAAATACATTTTGGATTCTGTCTGCCGCAATCCCCGCAGTCAGCGGTACTGTTTGCATCGTATACACGCTGCGTTCAGAGCGCGTGAAAAAAACCTTCGTCTTCACCTGGAACGAAAAGCTCGACCAACGGTTGGTTGACAGGGTCAACCAATCAGCGCAAACATAAAACTTGCATGTTATCGATTTGATTGTGGGCACGCTTATTACGGCTGTTACAGATACTCAGTTATGATGACTTTAGGGGGATCTATGAAAAGAGATTTGGGCGATGCGCCGCTGACAATCGGCGGATGGCTGATTTTTATCGGCATACGTTTTTTCGTTGTCACAATGGTTATCGGCAGCGATGCCGTCAGAACACTCCATATGAAGTTTAATGCTTTGCAATTACTGTTTATACTCCTATTTATATATACTTTTATTGTTCTCGTATTTTTCTCAAAAAGGCACAAAGCCTTCCCCGTCACATATATCATCATCGAGTCCTTGTTGTTGCTTCGCAGTATCATAAGTTTGATTGTGAATTTAAAATCTTCCAATGTAAATGTGATACTCGCTGCAGCCATCCCAGTCGCAATAGGCGGCATATGCATTGCTTACATATTTCTTTCCGAGCGGGTTAAAAAAACATTTGTCTGCTACTGGAACGAAAAACCCGATCAACGGTTTGTCGACAAAGCAAACGGCATACCTTCCATTGATTGAATGCGCGAATGAGTTGATGGATCTTCGTCCTCCGCCAGCAATCTCATCAGCCGGGGCTGTTTCCAGGCTGGTCAACACCGGATGGTTTTGATAAAATGAAATGGATTCGCAAACTTGCATAGACATAATTATCGGAGGCGTCAATGGATAAACTCGTTGGTGTGCTGCAAATGATACTGCCCGTGGTGCTGATGCTGGTCATCGGCATGGTCTGCCGCAAAAAAGGCATCGTGCAAAAGCAGGGAATCGACGGACTTAAGGCACTCGTGGTGAACGTGGCGCTGCCCGCCGTACTCATCAAGGCGTTTTACACAGCCTCTTACGGGCTCAGCATCATCATCATCGCCTTGTCCATGTTTGCCGTTTGTCTTACCGCGATGGGCCTTGGATTTGCGTTTAAAAAACTCACAAAATCGCCCATGGCCACGGTTCCTTTTCTTTTTACGGGCTTTGAAGCCGGTATGCTCGGCTACGCGCTGTATACGCTGCTTTTCGGCGCGGATGCCGTCACCAATTTTGCCACGGTGGACTTGGGGCAGGTGCTTTTCGTATTCACCGTGTATTTAACCATGCTGAACGGCACATCACAGCGCAGCGCCAAATCTGTGCTGAAAGGCTTGGTTTCCTCCCCCGTCATCATTTCGATTGCCGTCGGCGTGATCCTCGGCGCGACCGGCCTTGCCGGTGTGATCAGCGCCTCCCCCGCGGGCGGCATCGTCCTGCATGTGCTCGATTTTATCGCGGCCCCCACGGCCGCCGTCATATTGTTTGTTGTGGGGTATGAGCTGGAATTCAAAAAAGCCAAATTTGGCCTTGCGCTGTCCGTGGTATTCTCGCGCCTTGTCATGATGGCTGCCCTCGGCGCGCTCGTGCTGCTGGGTCTCAGTGCGGTCATCCCCGTCAGTGAGACGCTCAAATGGGCTGTTATTTTGATGTTTTTGCTGCCGCCGCCGTTTGTGCTGCCCATATTCGGCAAAAACGAAAACGAAGGCGCTTTTGTATCCGCATCACTTTCGCTCTCAACGTTGCTGTCTCTCGCGGCCTTCGCCGTCATCGCGGTTTTAATCGTTTGATAGTCGGTTCCGTTGCTATCATGGCGGACATCGAAATTATTTTTTTCAATATTGCTAACTGCTGAAAACAAAAGCACTGGCCGTTCACAATGAGATACTCAGATCACTGAGACCTGTGGGTTTCGCCATTGCTGCCGTCATTTCTTCTTTTCTTCAGCCATGGCAAGATCTCTCCGCGCCAGCCCCTGAGCAGCGCAGCGATGATTAAGAACACCGCGAATATGATGCGCAGCGGGTCTTCTTCAATGGCGGACGCAAGCCAATATCCGCCCGCGCCGCCGACCATACCGAACAATGTTAAAAAAAGTGCGGGCTTCAAACTCACGTTTTTCTGGCGGAAGTGCGACACCAGCGCGGCTGCCGCCATGGGTAGATATGCAAACAGCGTCATGCCTTGCGCTTCATGCTGCGAAATCCCCATGAACAAGGTGAGCGCCGGAATCAGCACGATACCGCCGCCAAGGCCCATACCGCCCACCACGCCGAACAGCACCCCGAGCAGCGCAAACAGTATCAAAACAACATCCTCACGCCCGCCGCCAGCATCAGCAGCGTGAATATGTTATTCAGCAGCCGAACGCCTACGCGTTTCAGGCAATACGCGCCCAGCAGCCCACCCGCCGCGGCACCGCCACACAGCCAGAGTGTTTTTTCCAGAGGTACATAGCCGCCCGCCGTATACAACACAGCCGAAACGGCGGAAACGGGAAAGATGACCGCGAGCGAGGTGGCATGGGCTTTCTTTTCATCAATTCCCAAACGCTCGAGCCCTTCCACAACGGCCACACCGCCGCCCGAACCGAATAAACCGGCCGCAAAACCGGACACGGCTCCGACTGCCGCGCTCTTGACACCTTTTTTCATAGTCTATCCTCCGTCGTTATTTTTCTCCGGCGTCTGTTTCAATATTCTCAAGGCGTTTAAATATAAAATAACAAAGCTTCACATAGATTTATCATGTGGCCTAAGCTTTAGTGAAACAATGAATAAGACGATTAGGGTGCTGAACTTGAAGAACGACGACGACTTAACCGCTCTCATACAAGCCACCTGCAACTCAATAAATAAGTTGATGCTTTTCGCCGCCTAAAAAACGGCGATTTATTTTTATACCCAAAAGGGGGCTAACCTCACGTGAACAGGCCGGAAAACAGAAAGAACTATGTTCTGGATACCAATGTCCTGATGCACGATCCGTGGTGCTTCAAAAACTTCATCGGCAACGACGTGTACATCCCCGTGACGGTGCTGGAGGAGCTGGATCACCTTAAAACGCGCGACGGCCTGCCCGGTTATCAGGCGCGCGAAGCCGTGCGCACGCTGCACCGCACAATCGACGGCTGCGGCCGCCAGTATGTCAGCAGCGGCATCGTGCTGGAAAAAGGCATCATGCTGCGGGTGACATATTCAGAATCCGCGGACAGACGCTTTCCGTTCGGCGAAGACAAAAACGACAATCACATTCTTGCCTGCGCGCTGCGGCTCAAAGAGACCAATCCAGAGTCGGAAACAATACTTGTTTCTAAAGACGTGTGTCTGAGGATCAAGGCGGAAATCTGCGGCATCACATCGCAGGACTATGAGACGGATAAGATAAAGACCGACGAACTGTACAGCGGTCAAAAAGCGCTGAGTCTGTCGGACAAAAGCATAAGCAGTATATATTCGGGCGGCGCGAAATTGCCCAAGGGCGCAGATCTTCTGCCCAACGAATTCGCTGTGATCTCAACAAAAGATGAGGATCCGATTATCACGCGCTACGACGGTAACCGTCTCGTTCCCCTCCGCTATGAAAACTTATCGGCATGGGGGCTAAGGCCGATCAACCCCGAGCAGGTAATGGCTTTTGAGCTGCTGATGGACCCCGCCGTCTCATTCGTGTCCGTCACAGGCGGCGCAGGCAGCGGCAAAACGGTGCTTGCCACGGCGGTTGCGCTCGAGAAGGTGCTCGAACAGCGAGAATACCGCAAGATCGTGTTCGTGCGGCCTACCGTGCCCGCAGGCAACGATATCGGCTATCTGCCCGGCACCGAGGAAGAAAAGCTGCGGCCCTGGATGGGCAGCTTTTATGACGCGATCGACTTCCTGATGTCGTCCGACAGGGACGGCGGCCGTGTGAAACGCGCGAAACGCGTGGAAGACGGCTTTCAGGTGGAGCAGTTCATCGACGATTTCCGGCGCCGCGGCATATTCGAAATCAAATCGTTCACCTACATGCGCGGGCGCACGATCACGGATGCCATCGTGATCGTTGATGAAGCGCAGGAAATCACGCCGCATCTCGCGAAGCTCATGCTCACGCGTGCGGGCAAAAACTCCAAGTTCATTTTCCTCGGCGACCCGTCCGACAACCAGATCGACAACGTGCTGGTCGATTCCAAATCCAACGGTCTTGTGTATGTGGTGGAGCGCATGAAAAATCACGCGATCACCGGCCATGTCACACTCAAGCAGGTGGAGCGCAGCGGTCTTGCCTCTCTCGCCGAAAAAAATCTGTAAGCAATCAGCATTGAGCTTTTGTTCCTCCTCTTCAAAGAATCCTTTCAGCAACAGGAGCGGCCGGCAGGCTGCTCTTGTTGTTTTTGTACTGCTTTTTAAAATGGCAAAGGCCCCCCATCAAAAATGCGGGGAGGCGCGATCATGGCCCGTATGGCTGTCTGCCTGTTGAGCACTGTCGTTTAATGTTGATTTTTACCACTATTTCTTTTATTATGTTTGTAGCTTTGTTCAGTGAACAAGGGGGGATAGACATGAAGAAGACCGTTTCATTATGTTTTATTGTAATCATCCTATCGATGTTTACCGCGTGCAATATGAGTTACGACAAAGACTGGAAAGCCTCCAGAGACGTTGTCAGCACCGACGGCGTCTTGCAGATCACCGTCCCCGAAAGCTACAAGGATGCCGCCATACGCAACGATTTGGCGAATCTTCAGGTGGCGAACGAAGAGGATTTTAAATTCACTGCGACCATTGCTGAACCAAAGTCGAATTTCTGTGAGCCCTATACATTAAATGACTACTACGAATTCATATCTCAGTCGATGGCAGGCATGCTTGAATCGGTCGATTTATCGGATGGCGAATCCGTCGCCATCGGCGAGTATGATGCCTTGCAGTTTACAATTTCGGGCACCTTATCCAACGCCAGAGTCAAGTATCTGGTCACTCTGATTGAAACCGATTCAGGCTATTACCAAATCCTTTCATGGTCTCTGCAAAACCTGTATTATGACAGCGAAGCCACATTCAAAAGAATAGCCGAATCCTTTGTGGAGCTTCAAGAGAGCGCCTGACTGAAGATGCCGGAAGGATAAGATTCTACGGATGTCGATATTTGTTGACTTTATTAATACCTTCCAGTTATTATATTCACAGACTTATATTTTGGAGGAAAATGATGATGAAAAAGGCCGTTATCCTGATTCTCATTGGACTGATGATATTGACGCTGGGCGCATGCAGCTTGATTCCAAGCGTCGGTGACAAGACCGATGCCACCAAAGACGTTTCGAGCAGCGACGGCCTTCTGCAAATCACCGTCCCCGAAAGCTACAAGGAGTCCGATATTCTTAACGCTGACGCGAATCTGCAGCTGATGAACGCAGCCATGGAGCAGTATACCATCACCATATTCGAATCAAACGTGGATTTCAGCGATGACTTTACACTAGACGATTACAGCGACGCCGTATCTTCGAGCATGGGCGGTGTGATGACCTCTCCCGAGTTTTCCGACATTGAAGCCTTAACCATTAACGGATATGACGCCAAACAGTACACACTTTCGGGAGAAATAGACAAAATCAAAATCAAATATCTCGTGACGCTGGTGGAAACCGATAACGGTTATTATCAGATCATTTCGTGGTCGCTGCTGAGCCGGTTCGACAATGCATTGGACACGTTCAAGCAAATCGCGGAATCGTTCACAGAGCTGTAAAAAGACAGACAAAGAGCTTCCGATGTGAAGCTCTTTTTTATTTGAATGAATCTGAAAAGACAATAGTCACCGTCACCGTGACCGCAAAATGACTGATTAACTGATCATTAAACCCGCCTGCGTGCCATTGTTTTACCCGTTATCTGTTTCAATCATGCCAATCGTGTCAATAAGTATAATATACTTTTGTATAATAATTGCATCATAATAAAAATCCGGCCAATTAAGGAGATGCTTTCAATGAACAATCACATATCTTATATAAAACGGTCCAAGCGCTTTTTTGCGATGCTTCTGTCTCTCATGCTGGTGCTCGGCGCAATGGCCGTGAACATACCTCAAGCCGCCGCGGCAGACAAACCGCAAACCGAAATTACGGAACCTGCCGGCACGGCGCAGCCCTCGGAAGAGCCGGCCCCCTCCGCTGAAACGTCGCCCTCCGAAGCACCTTCCCCATCGGCACAGCCAACGCCGGATACGCTGATGGAGCCCCAAACCGTGGAGATCAACGGCGCGGATTGCGTGAACGGGCAAGTCATCGTCAAAATGAAAAGCGCATCCGAGCCCTTAATAATGAACACACTGGAAGCGGCGGGCGGCGCGATGCTTGAGTCGCTTTCGTCCGAAGGCCTGATGCTGGCCGACGTCCCGGAAGGCGAATCAACCCAGAGTTATATCGACAAGCTGGAAGCTCAGCCCAACGTGGAATACGCCCAGCCCAACTATGTCTACACGCTCGACAGGTCGTTCAACGATCCAGACATCCCGTACCAATGGTATTTAAGCAAAATAAACGCTTTCGGCGCATGGGACGTCACCACGGGCTCGCCGGACATTAAGGTGGCCGTCATTGATACGGGCCTTGACTATACCCATCCCGAGTTTGCGGGCAAGATCTATGCGCAGACGGACACCCTCAATAACGACGGAGACGCTTTTGACAACTCGGATATACACGGCACACATGTGGCAGGCATTATCGCCGCCAACGCCGGTAACGGCGTGGGTATCGCGGGCGTCGCGCCGGGTGTTCAGCTCATTATCGTGGATGCGTTCAACGGTAAAACCTCGAGTACGTTCGTGATCATGAAGGGAGTTCAATATGCCGTTGCGCACGGTGCCGATATCATCAATATGAGCTTTGCCGGCGAAGTAAACGACCGTGCCTTGGAAAACGCCATCAACGATGCGGTCAAGAGCGGCGTGGTGTGTGTGGCCGCCGCCGGAAACGACAACACGTCCGTACCCAGTTACCCCAGCGATTATGATTCGGTGATATCCGTGATTGCGACGGATGATGGCGATAACAAAGCCCGTTTTTCCAATTACGGCAGTGCCAAGGATATATCCGCTCCCGGCGAGGATATATGGTCCACCGTGCCCGGCAACAGTTACGGCTCCTTGGGCGGCACATCCATGGCGACGCCCGTGGTCAGCGGTGTGATTGCGCTGATGCTGTCCGCCAATCCCGGCCTGACTGTCGATCAGGTTAAAGATATTCTTTACAGCACCGCGGATGATCTGGGCGCTCCGGATAAAGACGATACGTTCGGATACGGCCGGGTGAACGCTTTTAAAGCGGTCAGCACCAACGCGGTTCCGCCGGTCGGCATCAGCTTTACCAAAACAGACGTCACGCTGTACGGCGGATCGGACGGAGCCCTGAGTCTGGCCGCATCGGGCGGCACGAGCGGGTCGTTCCAATTTTCCATTAACGGCGGTGCCAGCTGGCAAAGCTCAGGCGTATTTACCGGGCTTACTGCGGGCACGTACGCAGCCGTGGCCCGCGAAGCGGAATACACGAGCAATTCGGCGTCGTGCAATGTCACAGTCGGTCAGCCTGCTCACTGCGGCAGCGTTGCCGCTGCCAGAATGCGGACAAAGGCCAACGTGGGAACCGCCGTCACCATCATTCCGCCCGCCGCGCCAAGAGGTTATACGCCGCAATCGGTTACGTATTCGTCGAGCAAGCCGTCTGCCGCGTCGGTGGATGCAAACGGCAACGTGACATTCCTGACCGGGGGCAAAGCGACCATTATCACCAAGGTGATATCTCAAATGACCGATAAGAGAGGCAGAATCAAGACCAAAACCACAACGGTAAAAAGGACGGTGACAATCAAGCAGCCGGTATCAGCCATTTCATTAAACCTTGGGGATGCGACAATTGCGCGGACTCAGAAGGTGAAGCTGATACCCGGCATATCCCCGGCCACAGCCAGCAACAAAAAAGTGAAATGGACATCGAGCAACCCCAGAGTGGCATCCGTGTCTAGTTCGGGTGTGGTCACGGGCAAGGCGGGCGGCACCGCCCTGATTACCTGCCGGGCCACGGACGGCAGCGGCGCAGCAGTGAGCTGCACCGTGAACGTCACGCCGATATACACCACGGGTGTGAGAATGAGCAAAGCGGCGCTGACCGTCAAACTCGGCAAAACAGCTTCCCTCAGAGCCACGGTGGCCCCGAGGAACACCGACTTTAAAACGGTGATTTGGGCCAGCAGCAATCCGGCAGTTGTCACGGTGGACGCGAAGGGAAGAGTGAGAGCCGTCACGCCGGGCTCAGCCGTGATCACCGCCACGACGATCGGCGGGCAGGTGGCTTCGTGCACGGTAACCGTGCCATAAGGATTAGGCTTTCGCAATAAACAGAATCAGCGGATTATGGATGAGGAAAAAAGCTTGGCAAAAAAACACTCTGCCACACACAAGGTGCGGAGTTACGTGACTTGAAATGCCATTTCCAATAGCTTTTCTCTCCCGCTTGCCCTCTTTCAGAATAGCAATTGAATCCCCGGTTTCCGGGGATTTTATTGTTTGCCGTCTATTCTTGTCTGTTTTACGGCAATGTTCACTGTTCCTGCCAATAAACCCTGAATCATGTTTAAATTGGATTTATCTTGTTGATATATCAATAATGACGTGTCATAATGATAGTATACATTCATTTCGCTTACCCACCGATATATAAAGGAGCCAGAACGATGAATAAAATCACCCTTCAGAGAGGTATCGTCCGCTTCATTTCGATAATGCTGACAGTCTGCCTTGTGTTTTCCGTCATGACGCTGGATGCACCCGAGGCTTACGCGGCAGACGAGCCGCAGGCTGAAGCCACAGGACAAGCACCGGGGAGCCAACAGCAGCTGAGGAAACGGCCCCGCCTTCGGAGGAGCCATCGATAGTCGAGGAAACGGCAGCACCTTCAGAAGAGCCGCCGCTTGCCGCGGAGTCGCAGCCGTCCGTGATGATGAAGGCAGCCGAAGAGCCGGGGATAGTCACAGAAGCGGACGGCACGCAATATGCGCGCGATGAAGTCATCGTGAAGTTCAAAAGCACAGTCTCCGATTCTGCAATTATGAGCGCACTTGACGCGGCAGACAGTGAGATGTTGCAATCCAACGACGACGTGGTCGTTGCCGAAGTCCCTGCGGGTGAAACTGTCGAGAGCTTTATTGATACGTTGGAAGATCAACCCAACGTAGAATATGCCCAGCCGAACTATTTTTACACAGTTGCCGCAACAGTGAGCGATCCGGGTTTTTCGATGCAGTGGTATTTAAACAAAATCAATATTCCCACCGCATGGGATATGACAATGGGGTTGTCTGGTATCAGGGTGGCAGTGCTGGACACCGGAATAGACCTAACCCATCCCGAGTTCTCCGGACAGATTTATGCTCAGGAAGATACGGTCTATCTTGACCATAATGCCGAGGATGACAGCATTGGGGAAGAATGTTACGGACACGGCACACATGTGGCAGGTATCATTGCGGCCAAACCAAACAACGGTCAGGGTATCTCGGGTGTCGCGCCGGGCGTTTCGCTTATCGCGGTGGATGTTTTCGACGGAGACGGTGCTTGGACGACTGATGTCGTAGAGGGCATTCAATTCGCCGTCACCCAAGGCGCTGATGTCATCAATATGAGTTTAGGAGGATATGGGCAAGATTTATATTTTTCATCGGCAGTCAATGATGCGGTCAGTGCGGGCGTTGTTTGTGTAGCTGCTGCCGGTAACGATGATTCAACGGCTTATTTTCATCCAAGTGATTTTGAGTCGGTAATATCAGTGATCGCAACGGATACAAATGATAACAGGGCAAGTTTCTCGAACTATGGCCCTTTAAAGGACATCAGTGCTCCAGGCGTTGATATCCTGTCCACCTTTCCAATTAATAAATATGCACGTGCAGATGGTACCTCCATGGCAGCACCCGTCGTCTCCGGTGTTGTCGCGCTCATGCTGTCGGCCAACCCGAGCCTAACGGTCAGCGAAGTGAAAAATATACTCTACAATACTGCTGTTGATCTCGGCACGGCAGGAAAAGACGATATATACGGCAACGGCAGGGTCAATGCGTATGAAGCTGTCAGGGAATCCACACAAGATTATGATGTAACAGTCTCAAAAACTCTGATCGGTGGTACAGGCAGTACTTATGGTACGGTGAGCGGAGGCGGAAATTTTACCAGTCGCTCGTCAGTCACGGTTAACGCTTTAGCCGCCGATCATTATCATTTTGTCCGATGGACCGATAACGGCACAGAAGTATCGACTAATGCCAATTACACGTTTACAGTCAAAAAAGATATGAATCTGAGAGCGGAATTTGAGCAGGACTGGTATATGATATCGGCTTCTGCGAACGATACCTCTTACGGAAGTGTTTCCGGCGGAGGTAAATACTATATCAACACACCCGTTACACTTACTGCCACTCCGAATTCTGGTTGCTTTTTTATACGCTGGACAGAAAACGGCTCGGAGGTATCGCCAGACCCGAGTTACTCCTTTACCGCAACAAGAGGTGTCACCATCACAGCCGAGTTCGCGGAAATAAACTGCACCGTCACAGCGACATCCAACGACCCGAACGGCGGCAGTGTTTCAGGCGGCAACACAGTCCCTTACGGTACTTCGATTACGCTGACCGCCACGCCGAATACAAACTATAAGTTCATAGGCTGGAAACAAAACGGCTCTATCGTCAGCACACTTTCCAGCTATACCTTTATCGCAACAAAAAGCACCACCGTCGAGGCCGTTTTTGAATTGGACGTCTTCACTGTTTCAGCGGCACCCAACAACCCGTCTTACGGCATGGTATTTGGAAGCGGCTCTTACACTTTCGGCGCAACCGTCACTTTGCAGGCTACGCGCGCCCTCGGGCACCGATTTATTCGCTGGACGGAGAACGGTATTGAAGTATCAAGGGATCTCAATTACACGGTGACCGTATCGAGAAACATGTCACTCGTCGCGGAGTTTGCACCGCTCACCCCCATAGCGATCAATTATACAAAAACCGACGCAACCTTTTACAACGGCTATAACGGGACCATCACCGT
>JAEZNC010000208.1 GCA_023441905.1 Bacillota bacterium
CCGTCTGGTTGCGTATCAGCGCGAGCAGCCCCGCGATACCGCCAAACGCAAACACATACAGCGCAAAGCCGGTCAGCAGCGGCGCAATCAGCCGTCCTTCTCCCGCAAGGCCAAACGCGATAACCGGCACAACCGCGCACGGCAGCATATAGAGCGTATCCGCAAGCGCGGCAGCAAGGCGAAAGCGCTCGATCGAGAAGGCGCGCGAACGAAGCCGCAACGAAAAATCCGCGCCACGGCGCGCCATCGCGATGCCGGTCAGCATGAAAAAGCTCGCCACGCCGCACAGCAGATAAAGTGACGAAAACGCCGCATCAAGCAGCGGTGTGACTTTGCCCGTCTCCCCTGCCGCGTTCTCTCGCCCGAGCTGCAATATCGGATCATCCGTGCCCGCAATCGCATCATCAAATACGCTTTTATAAAGATCGTCGCCGCCCAAAGCGCGCGCCTCGTTGGCACTGCTGCACGCAAGCCAGAGCCTTAGCGCCTCACTGCCCACACTCTCGGAGATGACCCCGGCCGCCGTGCTGTACGGCGAACGCAGCAATTGCAGCGTATCTTCAAATACACCGCTCTTTATCGTTTTCTCAAAGCCCTTCTTAATCACAAATACACCCTCGAGCCGTCCCGTCTGCAGGTTGGCCACAAGCGTCTCTTTATCGCCGAACGTGACCCAGACGACGTTGAGCGCTTCCACGTTCCTCAGCAGCAGATGCGAAAACTCTGTGTCATCCTCGTCAATCCACCCGATCGGCACCGGCGCATCGGGGATGATGAGCCCCACAAACGGGCATATGGCCACGGTCAGCGCCAGCAGAAAAAACACAATGCCGTACGCGCCCGTACAAAGCGACTTCAAGCGGTATTTGATTGTGTTTGCATACAGTCTCATTGCGCCCTCCTTTGAAACCGGCTGATGACGAGCGGAAGCAGCACCGCCGTAAACACGGCAAGGACGCCCGCAAACAGCAGCGATCCTTGGGCTTGTCCGTCAAAAAGCCCCGCGATGCCGAGGCGCAGCGCCGCCGACAGCGGCGTGTAATACGATACATCGCGCACGATGGCAGGCATATATGCGGACGGCACCAGCAGGCCGCCGAGCAGCGCGAGCGCGAGCGCGGATAGAAACGCGGCCCGCACCGAGAACGCCGATGACCTGGAAAGCAGCCCAACGAGCATCATACCAAGGCTCAAAAAAAGGCAGAGCAGCGCGCCCCCGAGGATTGTCGCTGGTAAACTGCCGTTATAGTCTCCGCCGCCAGCGATCAGCGAGAGCGCGGCCGCCAGCACGGCATACTGCATGAACAAAAATAAGCTGCCCGAAAGCCAGCGCGACATCACACAGGAAAGCGGGCTGTGCCCCGAAAGCAGCTGACGGTGAACGAGCCCCGTCACCTCATCGTCCGCGGTCATGCGCGCGATGGGCAGCCCCCCGAGTGCCACGAACAACACGAGAAAGCTCACCGCGTAATACTCAATGGGCAGCGCCCCGCCGAGCGGTGATGTGGTCTCCGTGTCTTCATACAGCGCCGACCGCGCGAGTATGCTGCCAAAATAATCGCTTCTCAAGCGGTTGTACGCATCCGCCGCCGCATTCTCATTCACCGCTGCATCGAGGCTGTCCCAATAGAGCACGTTGATGGCGTGCTGTGCATCGCTCACGAGGCCCACGCCCGAATCGAGCGTTTCAAAGAGCAGTGCATCCTCAAGCGGCATTTGGGGGTTGCCGTAATAATCGATCGTGCAGCGTCCGTTGCCCGACAGCGTCTCCTGCATGCCTGCGGGGATATGAATGAACGCCGCCGCGCCGTTTTTCACCGCTTCGTGTCCCTGCGATTCACTCTCAACGAAATTCACGCTGATGAGGCCGCCGAGCGATTTGCTCTCAATAAGGCCGCTTAATATCGACTGCGTCAGCGGGTCGTCATCCTCATTGTACACCGCCACGCTGAAGTTCTGCGCGCGCACATCGGCATAAAAATAAGGCGCGACCGCAAACGAGATCAGCAGCACAAGCAGCAGCGGCGCGCCCACCGCAAATAAAACGGCTGTTTTGTTATTCAGAAGCCTTTTCAAGTCCACCGTAAAGAGCTTTTTCATTCGTACGCCTTAATCTGTTTTGATAAGTTCTTTTATATCCTGCCATTCGGGGCTGCCCTCTATCATGCCAAGGCCATTGCCCACATCAATGCGCCCGTCCATTACAAAACGGGCGGTATCCGCATTCTCGCCGAGAAGCCCTTCCGCCACGGCATCGGCGGCAAGCTGATAAGCGGTCTCCGCCAGCTTTTTGAGTTCATATGTCCCGTTCACACTGACAGCCTTGCCGGCCGTGTTGACCGTGTTCACACTGAATTCACCCGAATCATCTTGCATGACGGTATCCGCGGTAAAAACGTCAATCCCGTTGAGCAACACCTGCGTGTGCTCATAGCTTGTTTCACCGTCAAACTCGGCCAAACGAATCAGATCGATCTGCGCGTCCCGCGTTGTGACCCTCAAGGCAAAGCCGACGGGTGCCTCGTCGCGCCGATACACATTCAATGAAACGGCGGCACCCTCATACTTCATATCGATCAGCTGCGCCAGCAGCGATTCGAGCGTGATATCCTTCACACCGCACAGCGAAGCCAATTGCAGAGTCAGCCGATGCGCCTTCGCATAAAGCGTCTCGTCGTTTTTCAGCAGCTCCGCAAACGCGGAGGCGGCAGTAGAAAGCGCTTTATCGTCGAGCGCGGTATGAATCAGTGTGACGTTCACGTCCTTTTTATCCTTAGGGCTGTATGCGCGCCCGAGCTGCATCTGTGTACATTCTTCGGGCACCGACCGTGCAAGCATATCGAGCAGCTTGTCGGGCAGATCGCCGGGCGCAAGCGGCACCAGCGCGCCGATCCGGTTTTCCAGCGTCATGTCGCCCGACACGTCGTTCCCGGCGGGTAGCTCGGTCACCAGCGGTTCCGCACCGATCCAAACAGCGCCGGCTTCGTTTTCCGTCAGATATGCTTCAAATAGGCTTAAGCCCACCGTGCTCACCTTGACACCGGCATCGCGCAGATCGTACTTGATACCGAGCTGCGCCGGCACGCGTTTGAGCGGTATCCCGAAAGTCGACAGTGCTTCTGATTCAACCGTCATCTGCGCGCTGACCTCAAAGGGTTCGTGCATGAGTCGCCGGGTCAGGCTGCGAACCGTTCCGGCAGTCTGAAAATCAATATGGTCTTCATAGGCTTTGAAAAAATCACCGAGCGCGAGCACGCCCTCATTGCGCTTGATTTCCGGCTGGGGCTGCGCCGTCCTGCCGCCCCCGTTAAACACGGCAATGCCCACGGCCGTGAGCGCGCAGACAAGAAGCACGAGTACCGCGCCCATCCACCGCTTGCCGTGCATGAAGCCTTTGTGCCTCCTGCCGTGCGGCCAAAGCAGCTTTCGCACCGCGCCGCGCCGCCGCGCCGCGCTTAACTCATCATCCATGGCAAGACTCCCTTCAAGTCAACACAGCATCGGAATTCGTCAGTGTGACCTAAGCGGTATAGCGCCTGATTGCGTCCGCGAGGTTATCAAACTCAAGCGGCCCGCTGTATGTGACCGATCCTTCCCGCAGTGCGATCATCTCGTCGGCCAGCATCTGCATCTCGTCGATATAGTGGCTGGTGAACAGAATGGTCATACCGCTCTTTTTGAGTGCCGAGAGCGACGAAATGATCCGGCGTCGGTTTGCGATATCCACACCCGCAAGCGGTTCGTCGAGTATCAGAAGCGATGGCCGCAGCACGAGCGACGCGCCGATATTAAGCCGCCGCTGCATGCCGCCGGATAGCCGCGCCACCTTCCTGTTTTCCACGCCTTTCAGGCCGATGATGTCCATCACTGTTTCATAAACGGTTTCGTCCTTCGCTTTCATCCAATAATACAGATTGTCTTTTACGGAAAGCTCCTGCATCAGCGCGATCCCCTGCGGCACGTAGCCGAGCTGCTCGCGCGCGGCGGCGGGATTCTCCAGCGCGTTGATATCGCCGATAAAAAGGCTACCGCTGTCCGGCTCGGATGCCGTGGCGAGAATTTTCAGCAGCGTTGTTTTACCCGCGCCATTTTCACCGACTACCGCAAGCGCCTTTCCCGCATCGAGGTGCAGGCTCACACCGTTCAATATCGCTGTTTTTCCATATGCTTTGGTTAACATCTGCGCTGTAATCAATTCGAAAACCTGCCTGCCAGTATATTTTAAAACAAGTATATCATGCCAAAAACAGCCGCGTCAACGAAACGCCAAGGCACTTGAACCAAACCATGATTGCCTTTTAACCTGTATATGCCTTATAATATACTATAATAAAGTTTCAGCGATAATATGAATCGTGCACTGTTGGATGACGGAATATGAATACGATGGGATCGAGATGAAACTTGTTATCGACCGGTGCGCAATATGCTGCGCACGGGCACAAAACGGCTTGCGATGCAGCCCGGGCGGTTGAGAAACGGCGCACCGGGACTAAACAATGAGCGCAAGCAGTATGGAAACAAAAAGAGCGATGCCGGCTGCGATGCCGAATTTTTTAAAATAGCGGATGTCGCTGAGTTCAAAGAACATGCTCTTGCGGATACCGCCCCAAGCCAGCGTGTATTTTTTTATCAGATTCCATTTGGTGAACTCAATGCGCAGCAGAGCCAGTTCACTGAATGCAAACAATATCGACATGATATAGATCGTTGCGGGCAGCGCGCCGATACCGAGTATGGGCAGCGCAAGCGCTTTGCTCGTGAATCCGCCCGCTGAGAGCTGTGAGCCGATGACAATACGAATCATCAGCGCATAAATCACAAAAGGCAGCAGCAGGGCCAGCGCCGTGATCGCACCCGAAAACGTCGTCACGGCGATAGAGGTTAAAAGATCCTGCCTATAATTGACGATTTGCTTCATCTCGTCAAACGAATAATACCGATCTTTCGAGCCGGGCTGATCGGTCTGGCGAAGCGCCGCGGATGTTTTCTTGTCCATGAACTTGATGTCGCGCGTTTCGATGAGCCT
>JAEZNC010000233.1 GCA_023441905.1 Bacillota bacterium
CCCGCGTCGCGTATATCCAAAAAATTGATGCCCTTCACGACGCGCCCGGCATCCACATCAAGGCAGGGTATGATTCGTTTTGTCAGCATGCCTTTAAGCCCCCAGTCTGATCGCTTCGCCGATCGTAATGCTGCCCGTATACAGTGCCTTGCCAATGATGACGCCCTGCGCACCCGCACGTTTCACAGCCGTCACATCGCCCGGCACGCTCATACCGCCCGACGCGATGATTTCCATGCCCGTTTTCTGAACCATATGTCTGACGGCATCCACATTCGGGCCGGTCAACATGCCGTCACGCGCGATATCGGTATAGATGATCGTATTGACGCCGCGCTTTTTCATCTCACCGGCAAGGCGCACGGGATCTTCTCCCGTATCGGACGCCCAGCCGCGTGTGGCCACACGCCCGTCTTTCGCATCGATCCCCACGACGATGCGTCCCGGATATTTCGCCGCGGCCTGTTCCACCAGCGTCGGGTTCTCAATCGCCGCCGTGCCGATGATCACGCGCCGGATATCCAGCGTTTCAAGCCTCTCGTCTATGTCATTCATGCTGCGCACACCGCCGCCGAGCTGCACGGGAATCGATACGGCTTCGAGTATTCTGGCCACCGTATCTCTGTTTGAGAACGCACCGGCGAATGCCGCGTCCAAATCCACCACGTGCAGGTACGGGGCACCGAGCTGCTGCCATTTGAGCGCAACCTCGGCGGGGTCGCCGTATTCGGTCACCTGCGCTATATCGCCCATCTTCAGGCGCACACAAACGCCGTTCTTTAAATCAATTGCCGGATAAATGATCATTTGAGCCCTCCGAAGCGTCGCAGCATATCAAGCCCTGTGTTGCCGCTCTTTTCAGGATGAAACTGAAGCCCGAATATATTGTCTTTTTGCACAGCAGCCGTAAAGCGATAGCCGTAATCGGCCTCGGCGATGATACAGGACTCTGGGACACCCGCCGCGTGGTATGAATGCACAAAATAAACAAACTTGCCCGGGTCTGCGTCAAACAGAGCGTTATCCCGCGCCACGAGGCTGTTCCAGCCCATATGCGGCACTTTAAGGCCTTGCACCTTAAACGGCACCACCTCGCCCGAAATGAGCCCGAGGCCCTTATGCTCGCCGTTCTCATAGCTTGCATCAAACAGCAGCTGCATCCCAAGGCAAATGCCGAGAAACGGCTTGCCCTTTTTAATTTCATCGAGCATCGTCTGCTGCATGCCCGACTGATCAAGGCACGCGGCTGCGTCCGCAAACGCGCCGACGCCGGGCAGCACAATGTGCGACGCGTCTTTCAAATCGTTTTGGCTGTCGGTGATACGCGCGTCGAAGCCAAGATACTCAAACGCCTTCTGTACGCTGCGCAGATTGCCCATGCCGTAATCGATGATGGCTATCATGGTCTATAAGACTCCTTTTGTGGACGGTATGCCGCTGTTTCTCGGGTCATCCTCAAGCGCGAACCGTATCGCGCGAGCAGCGGCTTTGAACACCGCTTCGATCATGTGATGCGTGTTGCTGCCGTACAGCACACCGATGTGCAGCGTGATCTTCGCGGAGGTCGCAAACGCGCGGAAGAACTCCTCAAATATCTGGCTGCCGATACCGCCAACCGTCCTGTCCGGGCACTCCACGCTGTATTGCAGAAAAGCGCGTCCCGAAAAATCCACACTGGCAAAAGCGAGCGCTTCATCCATCGGCACAAACTGGGTGGCGTAACGGCAAATGCCCGCTTTATCGCCCACGGCCTGCGCAAACGCTTCGCCGAGCACGATGCCTGCGTCCTCCACGGTATGGTGCTCGTCCACGTGCAGATCGCCGCTCACATTGAGGTCAATATCGAACAGGCCGTGCTTGGCAAAAAGATCGAGCATGTGGTCAAAAAAACCGATACCGGTATTGATGCGGCGCGATCCGTCGCCGTCGATCTCAAGCGACAAGCCGATGCTAGTTTCGTTGGTGTTCCTCTGAATTTCGGCGCTTCTCATCGTGTCCCCTCTCTTTCAAACGGTTCTTCCGTAAATCGTATCGCCGCGCTTCTCGCATGCGCGGTCAGCCCTTCCGCACGCGCAAAGCGGTCTATATCACGGTAACAGGCTTCAAGGCTTTGCCTGTCATATTCGATATAATTGATCGTTTTTATAAACGCGTCCACGGATAGCGGCGACGAGAACCTTGCCGTCCCCGATGTGGGCAGCACGTGATTCGGGCCCGCAAAATAATCGCCGAGCGGTTCCGGCGAATATGCGCCGAGGAACACAGCCCCCGCGTTTTTTACCTTTGATAGGCCGTCTCTCGGGTTTTTCGTGAGTATCTCAAGGTGCTCGGGTGCCATTCTGTTTGCGATGTCAAATGCTTCTTCGAGCGATGCCGTCACAACGATGGTGCCGTAATCCGCAAGCGACCGGGCTGCGATATCACGCCGTGTCAGCAGCGCGAGCTGCCGCTCAATCTCTTCCGCCGCCCGTTCGGCGAGTGCCCTGCTCGGCGTCAGCAGTATGCTGGCCGCTTTTTCGTCATGCTCGGCCTGCGAGAGAAAATCTGCCGCGACATATGCGGGATTCGCCGCCCCATCGGCCACAATCAGCACCTCGGACGGACCCGCAATCATATCGATGCCCACCATCCCGTAAACCTCACGCTTGGCAGCCGCCACATACGCGTTGCCGGGCCCTGTGATGATATCCACTGCCGGGACACTCTGTGTGCCGTAAGCCAGCCCCGCGACAGCCTGTGCGCCGCCGATTTTGAGTATGAGGTCCGCACCGGCCACATCCGCCGCGACCAGCGTCAACGGTTCAATCACGCCCGTTTTTCCGGGCGGTGTCACCATGACGATCTGTTCCACCCCCGCGATTCTTGCGGGAATGATGTTCATCAGCACGCTCGAAGGGTACGCCGCTTTGCCGCCGGGCACATAAACGCCTGCCCTCTGCATCGGCCTCATGATTCTCCCTGTGATTGCGCCGTCTATTCGTCTTTCAAAGCCTTCTCTTTTTTGCAGCTCATGAAATGCGGAAATGTGAGCCGCGCTTGCTTTGAGCGTGTCCATCAGATCGGCAGGCACTGCGGCATACGCGTCATCAATCTCCTGCCGGGTCACACGTATATTGTCCGCACTCAGCGCGAAGCCGTCAAACCTTTTTGTGTATTCAAAAAGCGCTTCGTCGCCGCGGTTGGCCACATCCCTTACAATGCTGCGGACGGAATTGATGACGTTTTCATCCGCTTCCGCTTTGCGACTCAAGCGCGCCATAACCGTTTCGATTTCGCCCGAATCATAAATCCGGATCATGATTCCTCCACCGCCTTCTCAATCTTTTCAATCAAAGGCTTTAATACCGATGCCTTAATTTTAAGGCTGGCCCGGTTCACAGCGAGGCGCGCGGACACGCCGCAGACCTCATCGATAATCACAAGGCCGTTTTCCACGAGCGTTCTCCCGCTTTCCACAATATCGAGTATCACGTCGGACAGCCCGAGTATCGGCCCGAGCTCCACGCTGCCATGCAGCTTGATACACTCGATTGAAATACCTTTTGATGCGTAAAATCGCTTGGCGATTTCGGGATACTTGGTGGCAACGCGCAGCACGGATGACGTCAGCGAGTTGTCCTGCCTTTTGGGATAGCCCGCAACAGCCAAACGGCATTTGCCGAGCTTCATATCCACATTTCATAGAGCGGCAGATTCGCCTCGAGCAGCGTATCCTTGCCGACGATGCCCATATCCGCAACGCCATGATCCACATAAGTCGGGACGTCGATCGGCTTTACCAGTATAAAGCGCACGTCGTTTTTCTTATCGTAAAAAATCAGCTTGCGCGAATCCTCTTTGAGCTCGCTGCAGTCAATGCCGCACTTTTCGAGTATCACCATCGCTTTTTCGGCGAGACGGCCCTTGGCCAGCGCAATTGTAATCTGCATATTCACTCCTTATAATGTCTGCAGGCAGCCGCTTGCGTCAAAGAAAACGGCTTCCTTCGCACCCAATCGTTCCTTTTCGCTGAGCAGGCTGCCGATGCTGAGCCCCGAGATGAACACCGTCCTCTTGCCCTGCTTTCTCATGGCTTCGGCAAACGCGTAGGCCGAGCCGCACACGCCCGTATCGCACGACACAATGGCGTCCGTTTCATAATAGCCACCGAGCAGCCCCTGCCGCTCCATCGCGATCATCACGCGCTTGATGCCCAGCGCAAATCCTGTTGCGGGAGCCGCTTTGCCAAACTTGCCTAGCAGCTCGTCGTAACGCCCGCCCGAAACCACCGGGAAACCGATGCCCGTTGCGAGGCCTCTGAATATGATACCCGAATAGTAGGCGATATCGTGCAGCATCCCGAGGTCAATCGTGATGTATTCGCTGAGTCCGAATTCGTTGAGCAACGTATACACCTTGCGAAGATTCTCCACGGCATCCACGCATTGTTGGCTTTGTGACACCTGCAGCGCCTTTTCAAACACCTCGCTGCCGCCGAACAGGTCGGTCAGCGCCGAAATCTGTGCGCTGAGCCGATCGCTGAGGCCAAACTGTTTTGAGAGCGCTTCGATCGCCATTTTGTCCTTGGCGTCCACTGCGTGCCTGAGCTGGTCGATTTCCGCGTCTTTGAGGTTCGCTTCACCGATCAGCGCTTTGAAAAATGAGACTTGGCCGATATCCACCGTGAAGCTATTAAGCCCCGCGGTTTTAAGCGCCTTGACGGCGAGTGCAATGACTTCGGCGTCGGCAAAATCGCTGCCGTCTCCGATCAGCTCAATGCCGGCCTGTGTGAACTCGCCCGCTTTACCGATAGCCGGTTCGGCTGCGGCAAAAGAATTTTGAATATAAAACAAGCGCTGCGCTTTCCCGTCAAATTTGGTGGCCGCCACACGCGCAATCGGCACCGTCAGGTCAGGCCGCAGCACGAGGATGCGTCCGTTGGTATCCACGAACTTGATCATGCTCTCCTGAATATACGACCCGACGCCGCTTTGGAACACATCGATATGCTCATAGGTCGGCGTTTCAATTTCGTCAAAACCCGAAAGCGTGAACACCTTTCTCAATGCGCCTTCAATATTCTTTTTGATGTAGCACTCTGCAGGCAGGCAGTCTTCAACGCCGTCCGGCACATGCTTTTTGTATTTATCCATATCCGCCTCTATATTTTAACGTTTTACCATGCTAAATTATTAAATCAATATTACAGGTTTTTTTTGTGTATGTCAACAGTCTTTCGTCACAAGTACGAACCATCATTGTTTTTTGTATTCTCTAATAACTTTAAAAGCCAAGGATATCAAATGACAAGCTTCTTAATGGCAAATTCTTATTTGTTTGTACATAAAAAAGCCAGTATTTTTTGATTGACAGTGTCTGGCGAGGATATATTCAGTAAATGCGATGCATTATTTATGACTTCAATATGCAAATTGATGATTTTTTTGCGCGCTCTTATGAGCGCCTTTTGAATAGAAAATGCAAACTCACACTCTCCGAGCAATTCCAT
>JAEZNC010000234.1 GCA_023441905.1 Bacillota bacterium
GAGATGCAGGATGAGATCACACCCAAAAACATCATCATGGTGGGGCCCACGGGCGTTGGCAAAACGGAAATCGCCCGGCGGCTCGCGAAGCTTATGAACGCGCCGTTCATCAAGGTGGAAGCCACGAAGTTCACCGAGGTCGGCTATGTGGGCCGCGATGTGGAATCGATGATCCGCGACCTTGTGGAGGCTTCGATTCGTATGGTCAAGGCGTCGCGCAGAGAGTCAGTGATGGACAAAGCGCAGGCTATGGCCGAAGAACGGCTGGCCGATGTGCTCGCACCGTTGGCCAAGAAACCGATGCCGTCGCAGAACCCGTTTCAGGCGCTGCTGGGGCAGGGCCAAAGCGCGCCGACGGAAACACCCGAAGAGAAACAGCGCCGCATGACACGCCGCGAGGAAACGCTCGCAATGCTGCGCGCGGGCCGGCTGGAAGACACGATGATTGAGGTGGAGGTGGAAGACAGCGCCACGCTCGGCATCGAGATCGCGGGAATGGGCAGCGATATCAACATCGGCGAGATGTTCTCCGGTATACTGCCCAAGAAGACGAAGAAACGCCGCGTGACTGTGTCGGAAGCGCGCAAGATATTTACGCAGGAAGAAGCCGACAAGCTCATCGATATGGATGAGGTGATCAGCACGGCGGTGGAACGCGCCGAGCAGGACGGCATCATATTTCTAGATGAGATCGATAAGATCGCGGGCAAGAACATGGGCCAGGGTCCGGATGTGTCGCGCGAGGGCGTGCAGCGGGACATTCTGCCCATTGTGGAAGGCTCCACAGTGGTGACCAAATACGGCCCCGTGAAGACGGATTACATGTTGTTCATTGCGGCGGGCGCTTTCCATGTCGCAAAGATCTCAGATCTGATTCCCGAGCTGCAGGGCCGCTTCCCGATTAAGGTGGAGCTGCAGAGCCTCACGCGTGATGATTTGAAGCGTATTCTGACGCAGCCCAAAAACGCGCTGATCAAGCAGTATCAGGCGCTCCTCGAGGCGGACAATGTGCGCCTGATATTCAAAGACGACGCGATTGAGGAGATTGCGCGGTATGCCGTGATGGTCAACGAGACGTCCGAGAACATCGGCGCGCGGCGGCTGCATACGGTGATTGAGAACCTGCTAGAGGATATTTCGTACAACGCGGGCGGCAACCACCCGATGATCGATCTCGAAATCGATGCGACTTATGTAAAGGAACATTTGAAGGAGCAGATCAAGGACAACGACCTGCAAAAGCATATACTGTAACAGCAAGAGCGCCGGTAGAACCGGCGCTTTTTATGTGGGGAAATTGATTTGGACATTTACCCCAGTTGTCTCATGGTGACAGCCCTCTCAAGAAACGACCTGGGGGAACGACCTCTGTATTTTTCAGAATGAACTATGTTGTTTCTCAATTTTCTAAGCGAGCTGCAAATCTAAGCGGATGTATCAATTTTCTGGTTGGCACGGGGGCCGACCGCTGCATTTTCGAGATTAAATGGTTATCGGATTTGCGGAAAGGCCATAAGCTAGCGCATAAGTGACCGTTCTCTCCGTCGCTGCATATTAGTAAGGCGTCATCAATCTGTGCCTCCCTCAGTCACCTGTGACTGACTGCAATTTAAAAAAGTAATAATAAATATTTCAAGCAAGACGCTTTTCAATCAGCAAACGCTGAAAGAATATCGCCGCAAACCACGGCGCATAATAATGCTATCCATTCTACGGAAAATATCTAAAGTTCAGAACAGGGGAGTGTTATTATGAAAGCGATTGTGATGGCAGGCGGCGAAGGGACAAGGCTTCGTCCGCTCACATGCGGCACGCCGAAACCGATGGTGCCGCTGCTGGACCGACCGATGCTCGATTATGCCGTGGAGCTTCTTCTGCGCTACGGCATCAATGAAATGGCGTTTACACTCGGGTACCAGCCGTCGGTGATCACGAACTATTTTGAGGATAATCCGCCAAAAGGAACATATATCGAATACTACATCGAAGATGTGCCACTCGGTACCGCGGGCAGCGTGAAGAACGCCGCCGGGTTTGCGGACGGCACATTTATTGTGCTCAGCGGCGATGCGCTCACGGATATTGACCTCAAAGAAGCGGTGGACGCGCACAAAATGAGCGGCGCGAAGGCAACGATTGTGCTCAAGCGAATGGGCAACCCTTTGGGTTACGGCGTGGTGATCACGGGGAAAGACGGCTTCGTGGAACGCTTTGTGGAAAAGCCGGGCTGGGAAGACGTGTTTTCCGACACCATCAACACGGGGCTTTATGTGCTCGAGCCGGACGTGCTCGATCTCGTGTCGCCGGGGCAGCCGGTGGATTTCGCGAAGGATCTGTTTCCGCTGATGATGAGCCGGGGCATGCGTATTTACGGTCATATCACATCCGGTTACTGGTGCGATGTGGGCAATATCGATAGCTATATCCGCGCGCAGGAGGACATGCTCAAGGGCGCGGTCGACGTGAATATATTGGGCCGGTGCGTCGGCGGCATATGGGTGGGCAAGGATGTGACGCTCAGCAGCTCGGCGCTGATCCAGTCTCCCGGATTTATCGGTGAGGGCGCGACCATAGGCGACGGCGCGAAGATCGGACGATATTCCTGCATCGGTTCGTTCGCGCAGGTCAACGCGTTCGCGAACTTAAAGCGCTGCGTGGTTCACAGCGGCGCACGCGTGGGGCGTCATGCGAAGCTGAGCGGCTGCGTGATTGCGGCGCGCAGCACAGTGGGCGAACGCTCGGGTGTGTACGAAGGCGCGGTGGTCGGCGAGCACTGCACGATCGCGGGCGACAGCCGCGTATCGCCGCGCGTGCGCATATGGCCCGATAAGGAGATCGGGTACGGCACGTCCGTCGGCGAAAACATCGTTTGGGGGCACGGCGAGCATACGGGGCTGATCGGCAAAACGGGGTTTGTCGGCGATGTGGGTGTGGATTTGACCCCGCTTAAGCTCGGGCGCATATTCGGCGCGGTTGGGGAGGTTGCCTCGGGCAAAAGCGTTACGGTATGCGCGGACGGCAGCGCTTTAAGCCATGCAGCACTCAAAACGGCCACCGGTATTCTCACCATGAGCGGGGCGGACGTTTATGCGTTAAGCGGCGTAACAAAGCCCGTTTGTGCGCTGACTGCCGAAATCATGCAGAGCGAATTGTGCCTGATGCTGCGCGTGAGCAAACAGCACCTTTGCGTGGACTTGTTCGAACCGCAGCTTTTTATGCTCAGCAAAAACGCGCGGCGCAAACTTGAATCGCGCTATTTCACTCAGGGCGAGATGCTGGCATCCCCAAAGTGCGGCAAGGAAACGTGGATCGGTGCGGCGGAAAGCCTTTATATCAATACCGTGTTTCAAAAAACGGACTGGAGCGCAATCAAAGCGACGGGGCTGCGTGTGCTTGTGGCGGGCGGGCGCGAAACGGATGCGTTTGCGGTGCGCACGCTTGAAACCTGCGGGCTGCGCGTGGCCGACCTTGGCGGTATGGATACGGCACAGGCGATGCGGATGAATAGTGCGGCGTTCGGTGTGAGGTTCGCGAAAAACGGCATGGTCAGCGCGCTGTATCTGCCGAGCGGGCGCGAATTGGGGCCGGACGAATGGCAGGCTCTTTGCTACTATCTCGTGTTCAGCAGCCTCAACAAGCCGGTGATCAGTCTGCCGAGCGGCATTTCGCGCAGCGTGCTGGCTGCGGCGGATGTGCTCAATATCAGCTATGAGTTTACTTCGGAGGAGGACGCGGCGGCGGACCTTTCGCCCGACCAGCGGCGCGTGCTGTACGACGGCGTATTCAGCGTGTGCCGCTTTGCGGAGCACATGGCGCGCAGCGGCGTGACCGCCGATGAGGTGGCGTCGGTGATTGAGCAGCCGCATACGAAGGTGAAGGCAATCAGCTGCGATTTTGAGGATATCGGGCGCGTGATCGGCACGATGTACGCGCGCGGCGGCGCGTTTGCGAATGAAGGCCTGCGGCTTGATGTGCAGGGTGGGTTTGGGTATATCTGCCCGCACGCCACGAGGCCGACAATCATCATACGCACCGAGGGCGACACCGAGGAGTTTGCGGCGGAGCTGTGCGAAACGTATGCGGATATGGTGCGCAGGATTGTGCGGCAGGGGAAGATGGAATAATGTCGATTACTTCGTAAACCATATTAACAAAGAAGAAGCCAAAGCACCATATCGCTGATGCCTTGGCTTCATACATTTATCTGATATGATTCGGTTACTTCTTGCCAAAAGAAAAGCTCAGTTTGCCGTTGTGAAACGAGATAAGACGATTCCGTGCTGCCATAATGTTATCGTCTTTGATGACGTGCCCCGTTCTGAACACGGAAAGCATAAGACCGATCAATGCCCAGTTGATATAAGAATCCCAGCCATACTGATGAATAAGAGGCAGCAACATGGGCGTAAGGAACTCGATGCCCAGATTGGGCAGCACATAGCTGACGGTTTGTACGGTAAACGTGATCATGACGGAAACCGATACGAACATTCCAAGGGCGCTTTTTTGTTTGAAGCCAAGCCGGAAGCCTTGAACGATGAAGAAAAACAGCACGCTTATAATCAGCATTGACGGAATCCAACCGATATCAAAAATCAAAGATGTCAGAGCATAACCGATCATGTCAATGAACGGCAAATCACCATTTGGCAGGGTTCCCCGCCCGAACAGTTGGGAAGATGCAAGCAGAACGCCGTTGTTTGTGTATTTAACTTCAACATATGACGGGTCAATCACCGCAAGTACCGCTTTTACGCTCTCTCCCACGATTATATACGCAGCTGCCATCGATAGAACAATGACTGTGAGTAGCGAGAAAAATAGCATTCGGTTGCGAATTTTGACGTTGAACCACCCTCTGAAGATAGAGAGGCAAAGGATTACCAGCGCTGACACAGTGTAAAGCAGAAATGTTGACCGGTACCACAAAATCAGCAGCATTGCTGCCGGAATCAGGAAAGCCGCCGCGCAGAGCATCACGCCTCGCCAGCCTTTGTTTCTTGCGGAATAAACAAGGCCCGCAAAGCCGAGAGGAAACAGAAGAGCGAAAAATTTTATGCCTGCATTTGGGTCAATCAGCGTTATGACAGTTTTAATGGTAATTAGTATTAACAACAGAAAGTAGAGAATTCTAGGATACTTGCCGATCCACGTAAAATCTATGAAATAGAAGGCGACAAGTACAGCCATGCCGACAAGCGCGCCGAGAGAGCAGTATAGCGTGTATTCGAGTACGTCCCCGCCCCAAAAGGTGCCGCTGATTACATTTAGAAACACGCCGATCAACGAAATCGCCGTAATGAGCCCGAGCATGCCCCATTGGGGCTTCGGCCTGTGTGTGCGGTCAAGCTGAGCGCCGACGGTCACCGGGTCGCCCATCTGCGTG
>JAEZNC010000253.1 GCA_023441905.1 Bacillota bacterium
TCGTGGTGCCGCCGAACCCGAGATACCGCGATATCTGCGCGTAGCGCTCATCCGCGACGAACTTGCCGTACTTCGGGAATATCGCGAACTTGGTCGGCGTCTGCGCGTTGTACGCAATCACGTGCGGCAGCAGCAGAGCGTTGGCGCGGCCATGCGGAATATGGTACTCGCCGCCCAGCTTGTGCGCGAGCGAGTGGTTGATACCAAGGAACGCGTTTGTAAACGCCATACCCGCGATGCACGATGCGTTGTGCATCTTCTCACGTGCCACAAAATCCTCGGGGTCGTTATACGAGCGGCGCAGGTATTTGAACACAAGCTCTATCGCCTTCATCGCAAGGCCGTTGGTGTAGTCGGAAGCGAGTATCGAGACATACGCCTCAATCGCGTGTGTCAGCACGTCCATACCGGTATCCGCCGTGATGGCTTTGGGCATCGTGCGCACAAACTGCGGGTCAATAATCGCCACATCCGGCGTGAGCTCGTAGTCGGCCAGCGGGTATTTCACATTGCCGTTCTTCTTATCGGTGATCACCGAGAACGATGTGACCTCGGAGCCTGTGCCCGATGTGGTCGGTATCGCGACGAGCTGCGCCTTTTTGCCAAGGTTCGGAAACAGGAACGCGCGCTTGCGGATATCGAGGAACTTAAGCCGCAGGCCTTCAAAATCGGTATCGGGATGCTCATAGAACAGCCACATGCCCTTTGCCGCGTCGATGGCGCTGCCGCCGCCGAGCGCGATAATCACGTCCGGGTTAAATTGGTTCATCGCGTCCACACCGCGCATAATGGTATCCACCGACGGATCGGGCTCCACATCCGCGAATATCTCGCTGTGGCAGTAAACCTCGCGCTTTCTTAAATAATGAAGCACCTTGTCAATATAACCGAGCTTCACCATCATCGGGTCTGTCACGATAAACGCGCGGCTGATGTTCGGCATCGATGCGAGGTACTGCACGGAATTGTTTTCAAAATAAATCTTCGGCGGAATCTTAAACCACTGCATGTTCACTCTCCTCTGCGCGATGCGCTTTTTGTTCAGCAGGTTAATCGACGAAATGTTGGACGTGGTCGAGTTGCGTCCAAAGCTGCCGCATCCGAGTGTCAGAGACGGGGTGTTCGTGTTGTAGATGTCGCCGATAGCGCCCTGAGACGAGGGGGAGTTGACGATCACTCGGCCTACCTTCATCGCTTCGCCGAACGCAACGGTTAAGGCTTCGTCGTTCGCATGAATCACGGCGCTGTGCCCAAGCCCGCCGAGCTCAAGCATCTTGTTCGCGTATTCAAAGCCCTGTTTTTCGTCCTTTGCGATAAAATACGCAAGCACGGGGGAGAGCTTCTCCAGCGAGAGCGGATATGCAATATCCGGTTTTGGGAGCTTGGCCAGCAGTATTTTTGTATCCTTAGGTACTTTTATGCCCGCTTTTTCAGCGATCCACGCCGCCGATTTGCCGACCACCTCGGGATTCACCGCCATTTTCGCCGTGTTGATCACATGGCTGGTGAGCTTAGTCGTATCGTCCTCGCCGAGGAACACGCAGCCGAGACGCTTCATGATGGCTTCAAACGCGGGAGCGATATCCTTATGCACAATCGCGGCCTGTTCAGACGCGCAGATCATACCGTTGTCAAACGTCTTTGAAATGATGAGATCGGTGCAGGCGCGCTCGATGTCCACATCCTTGTGGATGTAGCACGGCACATTGCCGGGGCCGACGCCCAGCGCCGGTTTGCCTGCGCTGTAAGCGCTTCTGACCATACCGGAGCCGCCCGTTGCGAGTATCAAAGAAACGCTCGGATGGTTCATCAGCGCATTAGTCGCCTCAATGGACGGCGTTTCGATCCACTGAATCAAGTCTTTGGGACCGCCGTGCTTTTCCGCGGCGTCGCGCAGCACCTTTGCCGCCTCGATCGAGCATTTTTGCGCGGACGGATGAAATGCGAATATAATCGGGTTGCGGGTTTTGGCGGCAATCAGCGCTTTAAACATTGTGGTGGATGTCGGGTTGGTGACGGGCGTGACGCCCGCGATAATACCGACCGGCTCCGCAACCTCCACATACCCCTCGAGCTCACTTTCGTCCACAATGCCGACGGTTTTCTGATCTTTGATGCTGTGCCAGATATATTCGGTTGCAAAAATGTTTTTAATGACTTTGTCTTCAAAAACACCACGCCCAGTTTCCTCCACAGCCATTTTGGCCAGGTGCATGTGGTTGTCGAGACCAGCCAGCGTCATGGCATGCACCATGCCGTCAACCTGGCTCTGATCCATCGCCATATAGGCCTTTAAAGCACCGTTGGCGTTCTTAACGAGGTCGTTAATTATAACGGTCAAATCTTCCGTCTTTTTTTCCATGACTCTATTCTCCTGTCGAAAATTTTATATAACCCTGTTAAGGGCTTAAAGCCGTAAACGGTGGATGGCACAAGGCCGTATAAATTCCGAATCACTTTGCAATATCTGATTCGCTCCGGTCAATGCGATGTGAGAAGAGCGCGTTTTGCGGCGTAAAACTTAGTATGCACAGCGGGAGTATTTATATCGCGCTGCTCATTCTTATGACAGAAAGAGGCTTCTCCACATCAACCTGGATATTGTGAATCATTTCACAATATGATTATAAAAGATTGTGAATTGTTTGTCAATGTGTTTTCGTTGAGGATATCACTTTATTTATTGCATATTGACAGCTAACACACGTTAGCTTATAATCTGGATAACAAACGTTAGCCCCGGAGGTCGGCGATGCAAAGCACGAAGCAGAAAATTCTCGAGATCACTATCGATTTATTCTCGAAGTATGGGTTCAAAGAAGTGACCATGCGGCAGATTGCAAGTGAAGTGGGCATAAAAGCAAGCTCGCTTTATAAGCACTTTGAAAGCAAAGAAGATTTATTGGAAAGCATATTTGCTTTTTTTCGCGAAAAATTGAGGCAGACTGAGCTCGAAGTCCCCGAATTCAGATCCTTGAGAGAGTATTTCACATTGGCTTACGAGCAGTTTAAAGAGATTATGTGGGAGCCGACGGTACTCAAAATTGCAAGAATCATCACAATGGAGCAACTGCGCAGCAACTCGGTCAGAGCGTTTTTGGTTGAGGAGATGATTGTAAAGCCGATACAGGCAACAAAGTACGTGCTTGATATGATGAAAGAGCAAGGGATGATCCGCGATATTGATACGCGTGTGATTGCGGAAGAGTACTGCGGGTATATCGCGTATCTATATTTCGAACAAAACTTTTTGCACACAGAGCCGAGCCTTGACGTGATTGACGAAAAGATGAAACAACATAACGCCTTTTTTGTGCGGCATATTTTAAAACAAGGAGAATAAAGCCATGAAAGTTATCGCGATTTTGGGCAGCCCCCGAAAGAAGGGCAACACATTAAAAGCGGTTGATCGCCTGCGAGATGAGCTTTTGCGCATAGACGGCAGCATTGATTTTGAGTATCTGTTTTTGGGTGACTGTCACCTTGAGATGTGCAAAGGGTGCTTTGGCTGCTTTTCGGGCGGCGCGGATAAATGCCCGCTCAAAGACGACCGCGATATGATATACAAAAAAATGATAACAGCCGACGGTATCATCTTGGCCGCGCCGACGTATGCGATGGGTGTACCCGCGCTGATGAAAAATTTCATCGACCGTTTTGCCTACACGCTGCACCGCCCGTGCTTTTTTGACCAGACTTTTTTGGCTGTGTCCACAGTGGGCGGCGTGGTGGGCATGAAACAGGCGCTCGGTCAGCTGGCGTTGCTCGGCGCAGGCGCAAAAAAAACGCTGAAGCTTGGCGTGCCGATGCCGCCCATTTCCATGCCGATGCTCGAGATCAAAGCGGCAAAGAAGCTAAAGAAAACGTCAAAAGTGTTTTATGCAGCCATGTGCAATACCAAGCGCCACAGGCCGGGCCTGATCGATTTTTCGTATTTCGGTGCTTTTAAATCATTGAGCCGGTATGAATCTTACAAGAGGAAATGCCCCGCTGACTATGATTACTACAGCGAAAAACCCGCTTACTTTTATCCTGTGAAAGGGCTGCGTGCGTGGCTTGGCAGAAGGCTGGCCGGTTTGATGCGGTTTGGGTTCAACAGAATCGTCAAAGATGCGCCGGAGAATGAGAATATGTTGTGATATTTGCCCATATATTATATAATAATGCTATTATTATATGTTTATATCAGCCTTTAAAAGGCAAGGAGGTTTTTATGAGAAAGGCAAGTTCGGTTTTGGGCATTATCGGGGGCGCATGGTCATTGTTAATGGCGTTGATTTGTGTGGTTGGCGGAATCGTGATGATGGCGTTAAATTCCCATGGGATGTGGGATTTTGTCAGACAGTTTGATATAAATATTCCGTTCTTCGGCGACAAATTGTTCGATTGGTCGTTTGATATTTTCGGCATTATCGTGATTATTATTGGCGTGCTCAATGCCGGCTGCGGTGTTCTGGGGCTAGTTGGGGGCAACATGGTGAGAAAGAACAATATCACGGCGGGCATTTTGATGATCGTCGCGGCAGGTTTGAGCTTGATTATTACAGGCAACTTTTTCTCAATGGTTTTATTCACACTGGGCGGCATCTTCGCGCTTGTGAAAGAGAAACCGCCGGTTGCGCCGTTGCAGCCGCCGGTTAACGAATGACATTAAGCTTGCAGTCAAGCTGATGATTGGTGGTGGCTGCTTGAAACGCAAAATGCCCGGGGCTAAATGCTTCGGGCGTTTTCTTTGCAGTATAAAGCTGAACTGCTGATTGAGGCTAATGCTTCTATTGAGTCTGATATTGCATACAAATGTGATACATTATAAGTTGATATTGTTTGAAGGAGGATTCAGAATATGAGAAAAGCAAGCATGGTGCTTGGTATTATCGGCGGGGCCATATCGCTGCTTGGCGCACTTTCAAGTATCGTTGTCGGATTTATGATGAAATCGGATACGGGCTTTATCTCGAATTTGTTTAATCGCGTGTACTCAGGCTTTTTTAGTATCACAGCCGATATCTGGGGTGTTGTGATGATTGTAACAGGCGTCATTCAGATCGTATGCGGTGTGCTCGGGCTGGTGGGCGGATTAACAGTCAACAAAAAGAATGTGACCGCAGGCGTGCTGATGATCGTTGCGGCGGGTATCAGTCTGCTGATAACGGGGTGGCTGGCCATGATGCTGTTTGCGCTCGGCGGCATATTCGCGCTGGTGAAAGAGAAACTGCCGGTTGTGCCGGTGCAGCCGCCGGTAAGCGAATGACAATCAGCATGCAGTTTAGCTGATGATTGGTGGTGGCTGCTTGAAACGAAAAAGGCCCGGGGCTTTAAGTTCCGGGCCTTTTCATGTCTGTTGGCATAAGTCGGTGATTTGAAAACGTTATACGTTGGCGACAGTTGATGAGCATCCCATGCCAAATTGGTTTTGACATGGGATGTTGTCGTCGCTTTGCTCCTCAACATGACAGAAAAGAATGCTTTGGCAATCTACAGGCCGGACAAACAGGCTCCGAGCGTTACTCTGCTAAGAACAATTCATATGGTCACTCTGAGGAGTGAAGCGGGCGATGCTCTTCGCTTCGCAGTCATGTTGATTTGCTCATTCAGAATGAGATCAATAACTTTGATGATAGTATACTACGCTATAAGCTGCGGGCATTATCATATATCGCCGCAATGTTTTCGCGGCCTGTCAGCTTATTGACGGACACCGCAATCACAACGATGCCGATCAGGCTGAGACCAAGGCGTGTGAACGTGAACACCGGGCCCATCGCGGACAGCTCGAACAATATCATCGGCACCTTGGTGGTGGACCATGCGCCCAGGAAAAACAAAACGTTGATGAACGACACGCCCTTTTTCATGAATACACCCGCCACCGGGAATGCGGCAAAAAGCGGCCCCGCGGCGGCGCTGCCGAGCAGTACCGCCAGCGCCGCACCTTTAAGCCCCGAGCCTTCCCCCATAAAACGCACCATCGTTTCACGCGGAATCCAAACATCGAGCAGACCAAGCATCACAAAAATCGGGGGAATCACAAGCAGCATCTGCTTAAAGCCGGAGATGGTGGCGTCAAACGCTTTGGTACCCACGCCGGGCCAAAAGATCACAAGCACGGCAAGGCCCGCCGCCATCAGCAGAGAAAAAGCGTACCGCCTGAGCAATTTTTTGATGTTCTTTTTCATATTTCACCCATCACCTTTCCGATCACGAACGCGACGGCAAACGCAAAGACAAACGCAAATGCGTTGCGCAGCAGCGCCGCCTTTTTGCCGAAGTATTTGAATTCAACGGGCAGCGTCACCATACCGACCATCATCAGTGAAGACACAAACGCGCCAATCTGCATGTAACCCGCGCCGCCCGCCAGCAGCAGCGCGGCGGTGGGGAAGGCCACAAAGCCGGGCATCAGCGTAACGGCTCCGGCTGCGGACGCCAGCGCGACACCGAGCCAGCCTGACTGTGCGCCGATTATGGCGCCGATCGTGGCGGGGTCGAGCAGCGCGAGCACAAGTCCGACGAGTATCATGATGCCGATCAGCTGCGGCAGTATGTTTTCAAAAGCGCGCCATGCCTTAATGAAGGCTTTTTTAGTTTTCTCACGGCTTTTGACGAGCGACACAACCGACAATCCCACGGCCAGAGAATAGAAGACAATCGTATCAATACCCATGCTGTAAACTCCTTTATGTTTACCAAATAATCATTTCTTCAGCTGCGCATAGGCATCAAGCAGTAAACCGATACGTTCGCGACGCCTGCGCAGCACCTGCACCCATTCGTCCAACGCATCGCGGCCTTGCTTTGTGATGCTGTACACACGCCGCTGAGGCCCTTGTCCGCCGCTTTCCCAATGAGAGCGGACCCATTCGTTTTGCTCCATGTGGCGCAACGTGCGGTAAAGCGTGCTGATGTTGAGCTCTTCCTCGGTGAAACCGAAGCTCTTGAGCTTTTCGGCCAGAGAATAGCCGTGACATTCGGCGCTTTCGCTTGATAGCAGAAACAGCAGGCAAACCTCCATAAACCGATGCATAGGATGGCAGTTTTTTTGCGGCATAAAAGACTCCTTTAAATACATATCAACTATATTCATAATGAATATAGTTTGTGCGGATATATTAAAATAAAAACACGGCACATGTCAACAGACAAATGCCAAAAAAAAATGAGAGGAAGAAAAAAAGATGAATCTTTGGTGATAAGAAAACGCAGGCTGCCGCGAGGCAGCCTGCGGCCTGGCACTAAAGGGTATCCCCGTTACCGGAGATGATTTGCGCATACCAATGCGCGGAATCCTTGAGAATGCGCTGCTGAGTGGCATAATCGATATAGATAAGCCCGAACCGTTCGTCGTAGCCGTTGTGCCATTCAAAGTTGTCCGTGAGGCTCCAGTGAAGGTAGCCTGTGACGGGCACGCCGTCGGCGCAGGCCTTTTTGAGCTCGGATAAATAACTGTGAAGAAAATCGATGCGGTCGGCATCGTGCACCTGCCCGTCCAAAAATACCCGGTCGTTGCATGACTGCCCGTTCTCAGTGATCATAAGGGGGAGCCGGTAGCGGTTGTAAATATAGCGCATGCCAAAGCGCATCACTCTGGGCGTGACGGGCCATTTTAATGCCGTGCGCGGAAAGCCGAGGGCCTTTTTGATATCCGCGCCTGTGTCATCAACCTCTTTGCCGTTGTAAACGTTCAAGCCGATGAAATCGACTTTCTGTTTGATGATCTGCCAGTCCTGCTCGCTGACGGATGCCGCGAGCTCGTTAAAACCGTCGATATCGCAGTCGGGATAGCATCCAAGCATCAGCGGATCGAGGAACAGATTGTGCGAGAACAGCCAGTCAAAGCCCGAAATGATGAAAGAGGATTTTTCCGCTGCGGCGATGCCTTGCGGTGTTTCGTTTTTCGGGTAACAAAGGCGCCCGGTTGAGGCGACGCCGATACTGACATCAGCCGGGCTGTTTTCACGTATCGCCTTGATGGAAAGCCCCTGTGCAAGCAGCGAATGATGGATGCCTTTAAAAATATCCTTGAGGCCAAGGCGAAGCCCCGGCGCATGCAGACCCCGTTCGTAGCCGAGACTGACGAAGCACTGCGGTTCGTTTAGCGGTATAAAAGTTTTCACCCGGTCTGAAAAGTGCTGTGCAACCAGCACCGAAAACTCTTCGAACGCATTGATAATATCGCGGCTGAGCCAGCCGCCCTGCTCATGGAGCGGCATCGGCATATCCCAGTGATACAGCGTGATCATCGGCTCGATGCCGTTTTCGATCAGCATATTCACAAGGGTATCGTAAAACGCAAGCCCTTTCTCGTTAACCGTGCCGCGGCCTTCGGGCAGTATGCGCGGCCAGCAAAGAGAAAAACGGTAGGCCTTGATGCCCATTTGCTTCATCAGGGCAATATCTTCGGCGAAACGGTGATAAGCATCGCAGGCGATATCGCCGTTTGAGCCGTCGGCAATCACGCCCGGCTTGAGGCAAAAATCATCCCATATGCTCATCCCCTTGCCATCCTCGCTTACGGCACCCTCTGTTTGATAAGCGGAGCTGGCGGCACCCCAGACAAAATCTTTCGGGAAAGACATCAGATAAATACCTCAACCTGATATTCTTTTTTTCCGGCCGCAAACGGAATGATATTTCCGTCCACAGCTTTACCGTCTACGGTCATTTCGCGTTTCGCTCTGCCGTCGTTGTGCACGGTGATCACATATTGCGCGCCGCGGAACTGCCTTTTTACCGTATAGCTTTTCAGCTCGGCGGGTACACACGGATTGATCATGAGGCCGTCGTAATGCGGCGTGATGCCGAGCAGCGCCTGGCTTACACAAACGAAAGACCACGCGGCGGTGCCTGTGAGCCAGCTGTTTTTGGCTTCACCGTAACGCGGGGCAAAACGTCCCGCAATCATCTGGCTGTACACATACGGCTCGGTTCTGTGAATTTCGCTGAATTCCTCCACATAGGCGGGGCAGGAACGTCTGTAAATGTCAAAGGCTTCTTCGGCATGCCCGAGGCTCGCTTCGGCGATGGTGACCCACGGGTTGGTGTGGCAGAAGACAGAGCCGTTTTCCTTATAAGATTCGGGATAACTCGTGATTTCACCGAGCTCCTTGTGATATTCGGAATAACAGGGGTTTAATAGCTCAATGCCAAAATCGTTAAGCAGCCGTTCTCTGACGGATTTCATCGCGCGGCTTGCCAACCCTTCCTCGACGCCGATGCCAGCCATCACGCAGAAGCCCTGCGGTTCAATAAAGATCTGGCCTTCTTCGCATTCATGGCTGCCCACTTTGTTTTCAAACGCATCATAGGCGCGCAAGAACCATTCGCCGTCCCAGCCGTGTTTGAGAACGGTTTGTTTGATGGTTTCCACTTCTTTTTCCACTGCCTCGGCTTCTTTGGCAGAGCCGTAGTGGCGACAAAGATCCGCATATTCGAGGCCGTACTTGACGAATATCCCCGCAATCAGCACGCTTTCCGCCTTGCCGCTCTCAAAGTTCGCCACAGTCTGGAAGCTTTCGCCCGGTTTTTCTGAAAAACAGTTCAGATTCAGGCAGTCGTTCCAATCGGCACGGCCGATGAGCGGCAGACCATGCGGCCCCTTGTGCGTCACTGTATAATTGATGCTGCGGCGCAGGTGCTCGAAGAGCGGTTTTTCGCTGCCGGCCTTGCTGTCAAACGGAACCAGTTCATTTAATATACCGGCATCGCCTGTTTCACGAATATACGCGGCTGTGCAGGCGACAAGCCAAAGCGGGTCGTCGTTAAAGCCGGTACCCACGTCTGTATTGCCGCGCTTGGTAAGCGGCTGATACTGATGATATGTGCTGCCGTCCTCAAACTGGACCGCGGCAATATCGAGTATGCGCGCGCGGGCGCGGTCGGGGACGAGATGGACAAACCCGAGAAGATCCTGACAGCTGTCCCGAAAGCCCATGCCACGGCCGACGCCGCTTTCAAAGTAGCTCGCGCTGCGGCTCATATTAAACGTGATCATGCACTGGTATTGGTTCCATATGTTCACCATGCGGTTGAGCTTATCGTTCCCGCTTGTCAGGGAGAAGCGGCCCAGCAGATCAGCCCAATCGTTTTTGAGCGCGTCAAGTGCGGCTTCAACCGCCGCCGTGCTTTGATACTTTTGTATCAGCGCTATGGCTTTGGTTTTGTTGATGATGCCCTTGCTTTCCCACTTCTCTTCGAATTTGTTTTCAATATAGCCGATCATATAGACAAAGGTTTTTTCTTCACCGGGTGCAAGTGTCAAATCAATCCGGTGGCTCGCGATGGGCGACCATCCGCTGGCGACGCTGTTGCCGCTTTGTCCGGACTGAACCATCTGAGGCGCTTCCCAGGAGTTGAACTGCCCGATAAACGTGTCTCTATCCGTATCAAAACCGTCGGCGGAGGTGTTGACGGTATAAAAGGCATAATGGTCGCGGCGCTCGCGGTATTCGGTTTTATGATAGAGCGTGCTGCCGTCTATCTCAACTTCGCCGATGCTCAAATTGCGCTGGAAATTTTGGGAATCGTCCGTGGTATCCCAAAGGCACCACTCAATCGCACTGTAAACCTGAACCGTTTTTGGTGCCGCGCCGGCGTTTTTCAGCGTCAGCATATTGATCTCGCAGGTGTCACCCAGCGGCACAAAGCAGGTCAGCGTTGATTCAAGAGCGTTCTTCGCGCTTTCAAAAACGGTATAATTTAAGCCATGGCGGCATTTATAGCTGTCGAGCGGTGTTTTGGTCGGCAAAAAACCGGGGTTCCATACGGTATCGGCTTCCTTAATATAATAATGGCGGCCATCCTGATCATATGGCACGTTGTTGTAACGGTAGCGCGTGATTCGGCGGAGCTTCGCATCTTTATAAAAACAGTACCCGCCGCCCGTGTTGGATATGATGCTGAAAAAATCTTTGCTTCCGAGGTAATTGATCCAAGGCATCGGGGTGGCCGGTGTCTCAATAATATATTCCTTGGCTGCATCGTCAAAATGGCCGTATTTCATGATGATGGTCTCCTATAATAATGCATTTTGAATCCCCGATAACGTTTTCGTTATCTGCGGATTATTTTACACAACAGAGTATAAAAAGTAAAGATATTTAATAGGAAACTATATAAAAGGTAAAATAATTTAATCTCAAATGTAAAATAAGTGAATAAATATACCATAAAGCACATTTATATAAACTATTCTGTAAAAAAATTGATGGTTTTTTATTACCTGACCCTATTGACTAATTCGAAAATGATGCTATATAATAAGGGCACGAAAACGATTAAGAGAAACAAATCCGTAAAATCAAGGATGAATAAACTGTTTTGCATTTATAAGCTCGGTTATTCTTTTTAAATCGTTTTCGAGGGGTATCACTGAATATGGTCACAATAAAAGATATATCAAAAAGATGCGGTGTATCAGCAGCAACGGTCAGCAAGGCGCTCAACGGCTATCGCGACATTGGTGAGGACACAGCAGAATATGTGCGTCATGTGGCCAAAGAAATGGGATATCTGCCCAATGCAACAGCCCGCGCACTGAAAACAAACCG
>JAEZNC010000074.1 GCA_023441905.1 Bacillota bacterium
AGATGGGATTTGAACCCATGCACCGGTTACCCCGGTCTACTCCCTTAGCAGGGGAGCCCCTTCAGCCGTACTTGGGTACTTCTCCAAACCAGCGGAAACTACTACATTATAAGAGAAACACTATCCCATGTCAATAAAAACGGCATATAAAAAAGGGGCTTTTTGATAAACCGTCACTTGCCAAAGCAAATGCATCCTGCGAGCGAACAAATTCTTGTATCTGCTCATTATCTTTCCATACATATTCATCTGCATATGAACGGTTCGCCCATAGCTATGGCTGGAAATACCCCTCCAGTATCGCCAGAGCGCTTGCCACGCTGCCGGACGCATCAAACGTCTTCGGGTAGTGCTCCCCGGCCTCTATGGCCCTTTTGAGCGTGATTGTATAACAGTCTTCCCCATGCTTCTTTATAAACAACGCCGTTGCTTTCGCGATATATTCATTCTCTCTTCCATAATAGCCTTTATCGCAATCATATAAATCAGCGCACTTATAACAGCCTTTGAGGTTTTTCTCTTTGGCGCATGTCACATTCGGGCACGTGTTGCCGTCGAACAGTGTGGCAAAAGAACAGCAATTGTAGCTGCTTCGGCATCCGCCGCACCATTCAGCGTAAAAGCAGAAATCGCAATGATGGCCGCAGAAGCTGACGGAATTGACGCCCATACGGGCCTCATAAACCAATCTGGCTTTTTGTTCTTTGCATCTGATTATTCGAGCGCCGTTATCTCCGCGCTCCTTATCATACGCATACCTCGTAATGATCTCGCATGGAATGTGCTCGCATTCGCCGCAGAATCGCTTTCCTTTGGCTTTTGCGCATTCTGCTATCTCACATGCTTCGAGAGACGGGCTGCCGTTTGACGCCATGCAGCCGCCGCATTGTTTATTATTCCTCTCTTCACATTCATCACATATTTTCCCGCAAAAGCTATCAATAAACGGCATACAACTCTCTCCTCACTTTATTAGCTGGTTCAGCAGGCACATAAATCGACATTATTCTATCATAATTTGGTATGCAATCAACCAAATATTAAAATAATGATAGTAAATATGGCATCAATCAGATTCTAATTAAGGCTTCTCCTCGAGGAGAAGGCTTTTCACAAGTACAATATTTCTTTCTTTTATAAAGCATATCTTTTTTGAACACCATTTCACACATATCAAAAGCCTTTTTGGCCCCCCCGGCACGGCCGTGGTATTCTTAAGACATCAAAGGGCTCTGCGATGCCGCAGAGCCCTTTGATGCTTATTGTTATTAAACTCTGAAGAGAAGATCGGCGTACACCGGTACAGGCCACACATCCGCGGGGATAACAGGCTCGGCCGCATCGATCACCTCACGGAGCTTATCCATGCCGCTCACCACGTTCTCACGGAACTTAAGCGCCGTTTCAAATGCGTCATCACCTTCGGCAGACGCAACGGCACTCTTGAGAGAAGCCAGCGCAGCTTCCATCGCATCGGCCAGTTCGTTGAGCTTCGCAAGACGTGCTTTTGCTGTTTTGCTGCCGGCCTTGTCTGCGATTTCCGAGAGCTTGAGCAAATAGCCCAGCACCGAAGGCAGCAGCTGGCGCTCGGTGATGTCGATCAGCGTCAGGGCTTCCACGTTGATGGTCTTCGTGTAATTATCAAGCAGGATTTCATAACGCGATTCAATTTCCTTCTCATTGAGCACGCCCATTTTTTCGAAGACGAGCTTATTCTTTTCGGCCTTGATCTCTTTGATGGCGAGCACGGTGTTTCCGATATTCGGCAGACCGCGCTTTGCGGCTTCGGTGACCCATTCTTCCGAATAGTTGTTGCCGTTGAATATAATACGATCGTGTTTCTTCAGTATATCCTTGATGGCATCCATCGCGGCTGCGGTCACGTCGCTCGCATTTTCAAGCTTGTCGGCGATTTCGCTGAGCGACTGAGCCACGATGGTGTTGATCGTGAAGCAAGCCTCCCCGATATTCTGAGACGATCCGCACATACGGAACTCGAATTTGTTACCGGTGAAAGCAAAAGGTGAGGTCCGGTTGCGGTCGGTCGCGTCTTCGGTGATGACGGGCAGCGAATTAATGCCGAGGTTGGTTTTCACGCGGCCATTGTCCACATATGTGTTTCCACTGATGATCGACTCGATGATGGCCTGCAGCTCTTTGCCGACGAACATGGAGATGATGGCCGGAGGCGCTTCGTTGGCACCCAGACGATGATCGTTTCCGGCGCTCGCCACAGAAAGGCGCAGAATCTCGGCGTATTCATCCACGGCTTTGATCACCGCAGACAGGAAGATTAAGAACTGTTCGTTCTCAATGGGCTTGATGCCGGGCTCCAGCAGGTTGATGCCGTCGTTGGTCGCCATGGACCAGTTGATGTGCTTACCGCTGCCATTGACACCCGCGAACGGTTTCTCGTGCAGCAGAGCCGTGAGGCCGTGCTGTTTGGCGATGCGCTTCATCATTTCCATAACGAGCAGGTTGTGATCCGCAGCCATGCTCGCCGGGTCAAATATGATCGCGAGCTCATGCTGCGCAGGAGCCACTTCGTTATGTTTGGTCTTGGCGGTGATGCCGAGCTTCCAGAGCTCAACGTCAAGGTCGTGCATGAAATCCGAAATCTTGTTGCGCAGACGGCCAAAATACTGATCCTCGAGTTCCTGGCCTTTGGGCGGCTTGGCACCGAAAAGCGTGCGGCCAGTCAGCATCAGGTCAAGGCGCTTCTCATACAGCTCACGGTTGATGATGAAGTATTCCTGCTCCGGACCAACCGTGGAGACGACCTGACGGGACGTGGTGTTTCCCAACGCCCTCAAAACGCGCAGCGCCTGTGTACTGAGCGCTTCAATGCTCCTGAGCAGCGGCGCTTTCTTGTCGAGGATCTCTCCGGTATAGGAGAAGAACGCAGTCGGGATGTACAGCGTGCCTTCACGAACGAACGCGTGAGAGGTGCAGTCCCATGCCGTATAGCCGCGGGCCGCGGCTGTTTCACGCAGGCCGCCCGACGGAAACGACGAAGCGTCCGGCTCGCCTTTGATCAGTTCTTTGCCCGAGAACTCCATGATCACTTTGCCGTCGCCGCAGGGTGAAATAAACGCGTCATGCTTTTCGGCAGTGATACCGGTCATCGGCTGGAACCAGTGCGTGAAATGGGTGGCACCTTTCTCAATAGCCC
>JAEZNC010000133.1 GCA_023441905.1 Bacillota bacterium
TCCTGATGCACCTGCAGTATCATATAATAGTCATTGAATTCCGGAACGATCATGTGTTTTGAATCCCTTTCAATATGCTGTATATAAGCTGAAAAAATATATACTATATATACCACATTTTTATGCCTTTTAATATGAACTTTTTGTTTTTGGATTTGTCTGTAAAACAGCGGATAATCTTATTTTCGTGTTAATTGAAAACCATTCGTCCATCAAGGTCGTCATGCAAGATCAATAGATCGCAGACGAAGCAAGGGGCGTTTAAATATCCGCTTTTAATATTGACCAGGAACCGCCAATGCTGGAGATATAATTTTTCACCACAATCTTTTGCGAAAAGAGCCTTGCTTATTTGATACCGAGTATGCCGAAAAGCAGCAGGCCGACCACACCCGCAATCAGAATGATGAGGACAGGAGAACGTTTGAACTTGATGATGGCAACGCCTGAAACCAGCGCGATGATGATTGAGGGGATATCCGCCTTCAACAGCAGCGATGCCCACTGCAGCTCACCGATGCTTTCCACGCCGAGCAGAGCGGGCAGAGCCGCCAGCACGGCGGCAGAGGCGATGAGCCCCGTGACCACGGGCCGCAGACCCCACAACGCGCGGCGGACGATGATGTTGTCTTCAAATTTGAAGAAATACCGCGCGAGCAGCGTCGTGATGATGAGCGACGGCAGCACGACAGCCACGGTGGCCACCACGCCGCCAAACAGTCCCGTTGTTTTGACGCCCGCGAATGTGGCCGCATTGATCGCGAATGTGCCGGGTGTCATCTGGGAGACGGCCACGATATCACTCACCTCGATCGCCGTCATGAGGCCATAGCCCACAAGCTCGCTGTTGATGAGCGGCAGCATCGCGTAGCCCCCGCCGATCGAAAAGAGCCCGATCTTAAAGAAGATCCAGCCGAGCAGCAGATAGTGCGTCATGGCTGATCCTCCCCGGGTTCTTTTTTCACACGCAAAATACCCGCCGTGATGCCGAAGACCATCGCGCCGAGTATGATATAAATGCTGTTGATATCAAATACGATAGACAGCAAAAATGCGACGAAAAACGCCGTCATCGAAACGGCGTCTTTATAAAAAGGTTTCATAAACGTGAGGAACGCGGAAACGAGCAGCGCCACCACGGCGGCACGGATACCGCGCAGCGCCCCCGCGACGTAAACGTTGTCGCGCACGGCGGCGTACACATACGTGACTGCGGTCAGCACGATGAGCGAGGGAAGCACGACGCCCGCGAGCGCGACGAGCGCGCCGCGGAATTTCTTCAGCCGGTAGCCGATGAGTATGCTGCAGTTTACCGCAATCGCCCCGGGCACCGATTGTCCGAGCGCAATCATATTGAGCATATCGTCATCGCTGATCCAGCCGTTTTTACCCACAAATTCATCCCGGAACAGCGGCACCATGGCATAACCGCCGCCGAATGTTAATGCGCCTATCTTCAGCATGGTCAGGAATATGCGAAGAAGGCTCGAGTTTTTAGTCATTACCGCCACTTCTTTTTGTATGGTTCAAAAGCCCGCCGTCCGCCAGTACGGCTTTGAGTCTGTCGGAAACGTCAAGACGCACGGTAAACGTGAAGCCTTTTGCTGCGTTTTCCACAGTGAATTCAATCTGCCCGTTCACCTTGGCAGGCGCGTCAGCGATCGTGAGCGTATCGCCCATATCGATTTTGTCGTAATCGCTTTCATCCGCAAACACGAGCGGCAATATGCCTGAGTTCACGAGATTCGCCATGTGGATGCGCGCGAACGATTTCGCGATCACGCCGCGGATGCCCAAGTAAAGCGGCACCAGCGCCGCGTGCTCGCGCGAGGAGCCCTGTCCGTAATTGTGCCCCGCGACGAGGAACCCGCCGCCCTTCTGTTTGGCTCTCGCCGGGAACTTTTCGTCCACAGGCGTCAGACAAAAATCGCTCAAATATGGGATGTTGGAACGATAAGGCAGCAGCTTCGCGCCCGACGGCATGATATGGTCGGTCGTGATGTTGTCTTCCATCTTCAGCAGCACCTCGCCCTTCACGGTGTTTTCCAGCGCCTTGCCGAGCGGGAACGGCTTGATGTTGGGGCCGCGCACCACGTCGGTTTCGCCGTTTTCGTCGGGCGGAGCCACGAGATTATCGTTGATCAGGAACGCGCTCGGCATATCGACTGTCAGCGCGTCTTGCGCAAGGCCGATGTCGCGCGGGTCGGTCAGCTTGCCGGTCAGCGCTGTGGCTGCCGCCGTTTCGGGGCTCACGAGGTAAACGCCCGCGCTGGCTGTGCCCGAGCGGTTGTAGAAATTGCGGTTGAACGTGCGCACCGAAATTGCGTCGGTTCGCGGGGCCTGTCCCATACCGATGCACGGGCCGCATGCGCATTCGAGTATGCGCGCGCCGGCGGCGATCATGTCCGCGAGCGCACCGTTTTCGGCCAGCATCGTCATCACCTGCTTGGAGCCGGGGGAGATGACAAGGCTCACGTCGGGCGATATGCTCTTGCCCTTGAGTATCGAGGCGACCCGCATGAGGTCGAGATAAGATGCGTTGGTGCAGCTGCCGATACACACCTGATCCACCGTGATTGCGCCGATTTCATGAATCGTCTTCACGTTGTCCGGGCTGTGCGGCATCGCGGCCATCGGCTCGAGCGCCGAAAGATCGATGGTGATGGTTTCGGCATACTCTGCGCCCTCGTCCGCGCTGAGCGGCGTATAATCCGCCTCGCGGCCTTGTGCCGCGAGAAACGCGCGCGTGACATCGTCGCTCGGGAACACCGAGGTGGTGGCACCGAGCTCCGCGCCCATGTTGGTGATGGTCGCGCGTTCGGGCACCGAGAGCGATTTAACGCCTTCGCCGAAGTATTCGACGATTTTACCGACGCCGCCCTTGACACCGAGACGACGCAGCACTTCGAGTATCACATCCTTGGCGGATACGCCAAAGGCCAGTTTGCCGGTGAGCTCCACGCCGAGGATTTTCGGCATGGGGATATAGTATGCGCCGCCGCCCATGGCCACTGCCACGTCGAGCCCGCCCGCGCCGATGGCGATCATGCCAATGCCGCCGCCTGTGGGGGTGTGGCTGTCGGACCCTAAGAGCGTCGCGCCGGGGACGCCGAAGCGCTCGAGATTCACCTGGTGGCAAATGCCGTTGCCGGGACGGCTGAAATAGATGCCGTGCTTTTTCGCCACGGTTTCAATGAACTTATGGTCGTCCGCATTCTCAAAGCCGGACTGCAGCATGTTATGGTCGATATAGGCGACCGACTTTTTGGTCTTCACGCGCGGCACACCCATCGCCTCAAACTGCAAGTAGGCCATGGTGCCCGTGGAGTCCTGAGTCAGCGTATAATCAATTTTGATTGAGATCTCTTCTCCGGCTTTCATTTCGCCGGATACCAAATGGTTCTGGATAATCTTTTCCGCCAGTGTCTTGCTCACAAACGCCCCTCCAAAGATAGTTTGTATCAATTCTACCTTTAGATACAAAAAAAATCAACTTGAAACGCACATTGCGCCTCAAGCTGACTTTATAAGCTATGTTTTTTACTGTGCCATCTGCCGTCCCAAGAAGGCTGCCGCGGCTTCCGCTGCTTTTTGCTCTGATTCACCCAATGAACCGCTGCGCGAGACGAGCACGACTGCGCCGATCGGCTGGCCATCCATCGATATGGGGGCAATCACCTGAGAGGTGGTCAGCGCCTGATTTTCGCCGCTGACAAGCGGAATCACGTCGGTTCCCGTGGTTTTTTTCACGCTGCGTGCGTTAATCGCATCTTCGAATGCACCGCTGACAGGCCGTTCGGCATACTCTCTTTTGTGCTCGCCGCTGGCTGCAAGAATTGTGTCCCTGTCGCTGATGACTGCGGTCAGCCCGAGTGTGGAAGACAGTGCTTCCGCAAAGTCGAGCGCGAACGAGGCGAGTTCTCCGATCGGCGAGTATTTCTTTAAAATGATGCCACCTTCTCTGTCGGTATATATTTCGAGCGGGTCGCCCTCGCGAATACGCAAGGTGCGCCGAATCTCCTTGGGTATCACGATTCTGCCAAGCTCATCGATGCGTCTTACAATACCTGTTGCTTTCATAAAGATTCCTCCTTTTTAAATATCAGTGATTATGCTGTTATTGTTTGTTAGATCGGTCAAATTATGCGCTGATTCGCAAATTAGGCACAATGCCTGAAGTTATGACTTAAAGTGGATGTTTTTGCTTGCCCGTGAATTCGATATACGCGCTCGTATTATGCGTCATTTTGCATCAGACCATCTTAATGTTTCAATAAGCGTGAATTTGACCTCGATTTGTTCATCCCTTGTATTCAATTTTGTCTTTTTTGTACGAAAGCCATGCAACATGAGAACAGAATCCGTTAATAGAAAGCCCAATCAACTCTGTATTTAGCGCTTTAAACATTGGTGCGTTTATGATAAATAATTCCGCCTTATACGGATATGAGTCGGTGGATTGACTTAATTAACCACCTATAGCCCACAGTTCTGTTGGATGGCCTCGCCCCATTCATCTGCATCGTTTCCGATGCTTGCCTCTTTCATGTTTATCAGCGCCCCTTCCCCTTCTTCTATGCTCCCATTATAATCCAAAAAGATAGAAATTGACTGTGACTTAGTTACATAATAAGAATAATTATGAATAAGCGATTTGAATCCTAACTATCTTAAAACATACTTACTTACTAATGTATTGTAATATCAAGTAAACAATGGGTTCTGTGACTTTGTCACAGAAAGAGCAAAAAAACCAACCGATTGGTTGATTTTTTCTGTTTTGAAACGTTTATTCATCTTTGGCTGAACGCTTTTTAAGCCTGTTCGCATAGATTGACAGCGCTAATGATGCAGCGAGCATACCAATGGCTGAAAGGAAAAGCCATCGGTTGCTGTCAATCGGGCAAACACCGGGCGGCAGGCTGGCTCTGACCATAATGGTTAACGTGACGGAGAGCACGCATAAACCGGCGCCGATTCCCAGCAGTATATTTGAAATGAGAGACAGAAGGTTTTGTTTTTTCATAGCGGCTCCATGCTGATTAATTATTGATTCTATTATAATGCCTCAAGTCGGTTGATTTATGGAACAAAGTCACAGATTAAAAAGTAATGACACGATAATAATCGGATGATAGAATAAATTATTAAATTACCGGAGGAGCAAAAATGCCAGACACAAAAGTAAGAGTGAACGGATTGGCGCATATCGGGGTTTTCGTCAGCGATATTGAGCGGTCTATTGCATATTATGAGAAAATTCTCGGTTTCGAATGTTATGAAAAAACTGATATTGAGAACCCCTCGGGTGTCATCAGGTTGGCCTTTATAAGAAATGGATCGTGCATCATCGAGCTGGTACAAAAGCCAAATGCCATTCAAAAATCGGATGGCCCTGTCGACCACATTGCAATGGTTGTGGACGATATTGATGCGGCTATGAAAAGCCTTAAAGCAAAGGGCGTGGTCTTTGAAAAGGACGAGCCTGTTGTTTTGCCAACGCTTTTTAACGGAGTGAAATATGCTTTTTTCCGTGGGCCTGACGGCGAACAGTTGGAGATCAACGAGCTGCTTTAGTTGAAGAAAGCCAGCTCATAATTCAGGTAGAGCGCGAAGCAAAGCCATACCATATACGGAATCAGCAGATAGGAAGCGGTTTTTTGAATCCTATAAACATCCGTAAACAGCGCGACGGCGATGATGATTGTGAGAATGAGCACGACGAACGCACCGCTCGGGTTCTGCATTTCAAAAAACGTATATGTCCATAGAACATTAAGGACGCCGGTGACCGCGAACAAGCCGAGCGTCTTTTTTTGCACATCCGGCAGTATGCTGACCATGGCCAGCGATGCAGCCAGCAATATATAGAGAACTGTCCAGACAACGCTGAACACGACTGGCGGCGGCTGCAGCGCCGGTTTGATGAGCGATTGATACCATTCGCTCGATGTATTGACGAATAATGCTCCGACCGCCGCGACCGCCGCGAAGAACAGCACCGCACCGATGATTCGAATGATTTTGTCCTGTTTACGCATATTTTTATCCCCCGCATAAGTATATTCTTGTGGCGAATGTGATATGTGGAGGATCAATATGATCAAAAGAATCGCTTTTAGCGCGGCTATGCTGATCGTGTTTCTTGCGGCGGCAGGCGGCAGCCTAACAGGCCGGCTGATGCCTTTTATCACCATGCCGCTGAAACAGGTGTCGGTGGCTGACGTTCTGCAAAACAAAGGCGTGGGAAACATTGTGCTCGATATTCAATACCCTCAGGTTTCCGGTTTTGATGATGCAGGGTTTGAAGAGAGGCTCAATGCGAGCATCATCGCACAAGTGAACAATGCGATTGCCGATGCGTTTGATCAGGCCAAGGACGATGAGAATTGGGTGTTTGTGCTGCGCGTGAGCGACGAGGTGAAGAACAACCGGGGTGTGCTGTCTCTTCGCGTGACGGATGATCTTGACAACGGCGGTACAGGTTTTCCGCACACCGTTTATTACACCGCGGACATACAAAAAAGCTGTGTTCTCATGCTGGATGATCTGTTTGTGTCCACCGAGTACCGCAAAGAGGTTGATCGCCTGATTCGCAAGATTATCAGAAACGATGCGCATTATTTTCCCGACGCGTTCACAGGCGTATCGGAAAGCACAGCGTTCTATCTCTCGGGCGGGCAGCTGCATATCGCATTTGCGAAATACGAAATCGCCTCGGGGTTTACCGGTGAGCCGGACATTGCCATCCCTACGCCGCTAATACGCAAATGGCTGAAACCCGAATATGCGCCGCTGTTCTGGTAAGGTGACAGATTCTGATACGTTCTTCAGCTGCTCTTTGATATGATGTGTCGGGTATCAATGAGTGCGCAAAGCAGCAAAAAGGAGCGGCCATAGTATGCCGCTCCCGGAGTATCAATCGTGGCCCCTCTGACGACTACCCATCAGGGTGGGGTGAGGGCTGTTACCGATAGGTGAATGGGGTGAGAGAATGACTTAAAACTGATGACTCCCTCCGGCACTTCGTGCCACCTCCCTCTAGAGGGAGGTAATGGTGCTCGCATCTTTGATTGCATTCGCTCACTTTTGTTCTGCTCAACAAAACGAGCCGTCGCTTTTTGGCGACAGGGAAACTTTATTATTAGCAGACAGAGACGGCTCACGAAGCCGCCCATGTCTTTGACAAAATCCTAAACCAAATTCTCTTCGTTGAGCACGGCGAGCTCGCCCAAGAACTTACCGTCTTTGCGGATGACTTCGCCGTCGAAGCTGATTTCTCCGCCGCCGTAATCGGGACGCTGTATCAGCACGAGATCCCAATGCACGGCGCTCTCGTTGCCGTTGTCGGCGTCCTCATAGCACGAGCCGGGCGTTAAATGAATCGAGCCCGCGATTTTTTCGTCGAACAGCGTGTCGCACATCGGGTGCAGGATGTACGGATTGACGCCGAATGAGAACTCACCAAGGTAGCGCGCGCCCTCATCGGTATCGAGGATTTTGTTGATGCGCTCGGTGTTGTTCGCCTTCGCGTCGATGATCTTGCCGTTTTTGAATTCAAAAGAGATGTTTTCAAACTTAAACCCTTGAGAGAACGACGGCGTGTTATACGTGATGCGGCCGTTCGCGCTGTCTTTGATGGGCGCGGTGTAGATCTCTCCATCCGGAATGTTCATATGGCCGCTGCACTTCTTGGAGGGAATCCCTTTGACGGAAAAGGTCAAATCAGTGCCGGGACCGGTGATGTGCACCTCATCCACACGCTTGAGGCGTTCGGCCATCGCGTCCATAGCTCTGTCCATTTTGGAGTAATCAAGGTTGCACACCTTGAAATAAAAATCTTCAAACTGCTCGGTGCTCATGCCCGCAAGCTGCGCCATCGAGGCGTTGGGGTAACGCAGCACCACCCACTTTGTTTTTTTCACGCGCAGCTCATGATGCACGCGCTTGGAATAGATGGAACGGTAGAGATTGAGCTTTTCCTCGTTCACATCCGAAAGCTCCGAGGTGTTGAGCGAGCCGCGAAAAGCCACATATGCCTCCATGTCCTGCATCAGGGCCGCGTCGTAGCGCGTCATCTCCTCAACCTGCTCCTTCGTGGCTTCGAGCAGCAGCGCGCGCTGAATCCGCTGATTGCGTATCCAGCTGTACGGTACGCCGCCCGCATCGTACACTTCTTTTATGAGCTGCGCCGAAAGTTCCTCGGGGCAGTCGAAATTCTCTATCAATACACGCTCGCCCTTTTTTATCGCCATCGAATAAGTCACAAGCGAATGGCAAAGCTGTTTTAGTCTCGGATCGATCATGATTCCTCCAAATTGATTTGTTCATCGATAATATATATGGGCCGTGCCTTGGCCTCGTCGTATATTCTGCCCAAATAAAGCCCGAAAATCCCGATGACGATAAACAGGCACGAAATGAGGCCGAACAGCAGCGAGAACAGGATATGCAGATACGGCCACGCACCGGTGCAGAAAAACACGACAGCCATCACGAGATAAACGAAGGAGGCAAAGGCCAATATCATGCCGAGAATCAGCGGGAATTTGAGCGGTTTGTTCGAAAACGAGGTGATGCCATCACCCGCCAGCTTGAGCATTTTTTTCAGCGAGTATTTCGTTTCGCCTGCCGCGCGTTCATCGCGCACATAATCAATCGGCACGGCCTTGAAGCCCGACCATGCGGCCATGCCGCGCAGGAACCGATTGCGTTCGGGCATGTTCGTCAGCGTATCACAGACTTTTCTGTCAATCAAGCGGAAATCACCCGTGTTCGTCGGTATGTACTGACCGCCAAGGGCTTTGAGCACACGGTAATAAACCCACGCGGTGAGCTTTTTAAACACCGTTTCACCCTTGCGCTTGGTGCGGCGGCCGTAGACGATGTCCGCGCCGTCCGTCCACATTTTGATCATGTCCGGAATCAGCTCGGGGGGGTCCTGCAGGTCGCAGTCAATAATCACAACAGCCTGCCCGCGGGCTTTGGCCATACCGGCGGAAACGGCCTCCTGATGCCCGAAATTGCGCGAAAAACTCAAGACCTTGACGCATTTGTCTTCCGCCGCAATCTGCCGCAATTGTTTTAGTGTATCGTCGCGCGAACCGTCGTTCACGAAGATCAACTCGTAGTCTCCAAGGGTGTCCATCACCTTTTTAAGCCGCTCATAAGAGAGATGCAGCACGGCCTCTTCGTTGTAGGCCGGTATTACGACAGAGTATTTCATTCGTTTCGCCTCCAGTTTCGATTACGATTATATAACACCGTGGGAAATAATACAAAAGAAAAGCAGCGCGAAATATGTAAAAATTTGATGACAAAAACCGTCAGCGGCTATTGCCGACGGACGGTAGTGCTGGTAGAATAATGGTATATAAAACCAATACGAAAGGGAAAAGCCTATGCTGGCAATCATTGCAGTTTTTGATACGGCGGGCTTTAAAAACACCTACCGTCTCAATGGCCCGGCGCTCACGCAGGTGATGAATACCTGCCCTGAATGCAGAGAAAAGCTGGAAAGCGTCAAAACGGTGATCGCCTATCAGGCGGGGCGCGAAGGCGAGAAGAGCAGAGCGCTTGCGATGCCGCTCAAAAGCTTTACATTCGAGAAGGACAGTCTGACCATACAACTCGGAACGGCGCAAAAGATAAGCGTTAAGAGCTCATCGGTCGGCGGCGAAGTGTACCGCCTCTCCAATCAAGACGGCAAATGGCTCAACGACAAGGGCCACGCGCCGCTGCTTTTCTTTATGCCAAGGGATCACTTCGCGTCACTCTGCATACGAATGAAACGCGACGAGCAGGCGCAGGCATTGATGGACAGCGGCGATTACAAGGGTGTCTGCATGCTTTACGCGCCGCTGAGCAAAGCCAAGGCTGACCCGGGCATATGGGACAACGCGGACGCGCTTTATCTGATTGGGCTGGCGTGCAGCAAGCTCGCCCTAACGCTGCTCATCAAAGCGTCCGAAACGAAAAAACTCAAGGAAGCGGCGCAGTACCGAAGCTATTGCGTCGCTTTTTTGCAGCGCGGTGCCGAGCTTGAGCCGGACAACGCGCGCTGCGCAACGGCGCTTGCTTATCGGTATTACTC
>JAEZNC010000134.1 GCA_023441905.1 Bacillota bacterium
CGAGCACCTCACCCAGCTTTTTGAGCTTATCCAGTGTTTCTTCCTTGGGTTCACTGCCCGCTATCATCGTCGCCTGGGCTTCAAACTGAAGCTTTCTGTAATCGTCGAGCAGCGGTTTTGTTTTTTCATCCGCTGTCACAATGTCTTTTAAACGCGCGTATTCTAAGTAATCCGCGCTTTTTCTTATTTCATTCGCCAATTCGTGCGCCTTATCATACACGAGCAATCCGTTCTCCTCACTGTCCCGCCGAGGTTGGCCGGGCACTTTCATTAAATATCAATAATAATGGGCAATATCATCGGGTTGCGTTTGGTGCTTTCATACAGATAGCTGCGCAGCGCCTTCTTGATACGACCTTTGATCGTCGTCCATTCCGTGATTTTATTTTTGCAGCATTCGCTGACCACATCCACGATGATCTTGCGCGCGCTTTCCAGCAGGTCGGTTGATTCGCGCATGTACACGAACCCGCGCGATATAATTTCCGGCCCCGCAATCAACTCGCCTGTCTCGGTCGATATCGTCACCACAACGATAAACAAGCCGTCCTGAGACAGCAGCTTTCTGTCGCGCAGCACCACATTGCCCACGTCGCCCACGCCGAGGCCGTCGATGATCACGCTGCCCGACGGCACCGTTTCGGTCATGCGGGAAAACCGCTTGCCGATCTCCACCACTTTGCCGATTTCGGGGATAAATATACGGCTTCGTTTGATGCCCTGATTCTCAGCCAGCGCCGCATGACGGTACAAATGCCGGTATTCGCCGTGCATCGGTATAAAATACTGCGGCTTCGTGAGCGAGATCATGAGCTTTAGCTCCTCCTCGCAAGCGTGGCCCGATACATGCACGTCCGCCACGCCTTCGTTGATCACATCAGCGCCCTTGCGGTACAGCATGTTAATGACATCCGAGACATAGCGCTCGTTGCCGGGTATCGGTGTGGAGGATATGATCACGAGATCGCCCGGAATCATCGAGAGCTTTTTGTGCTCGCCCGCCGCCATTCTTACGAGGCCGGACATCGTTTCGCCCTGGCTGCCCGTCGTGAGTATCACGATCTTGTTCTTCTTCATTTTTTCGAGCTCTTCGGGCTCCACGAGCATATCCTCGTCGAGCTCCAAATAGCCTAAGTCTTTGGCGACCTTGGCCACCTTGATCATGCTGCGGCCCGTCAGGCACACCTTGCGCCCATAGCGTTTGGATGCGCTGATCACCTGCTGCAGCCGGTGTATGTTGGACGCGAATGTGGCCACAATGATGCGCCCCGTCGCTTTTTTGAAATAGCTCTCAAACGTATCGCCCACGGTGCTTTCCGACATCGTGTACCCGGGGTTCTCCGCGTTCGTGCTGTCGGACAGCAGCGCAAGCACGCCCTTGTTGCCGAGCTCGGCGAACTTAGCAAGATCGATCACGCGGCCGTCCACCGGCGTGTAGTCCACCTTGAAGTCGCCCGTTACCACGATCGTCCCCTCGGGGGTATGCACCGCAAACGCGAGCGACGCATCAATGCTGTGCGTCACGCGGATCGCTTCAATTTTGAAAATACCTGTGGAAAAGCTGTCGCCCGCCTTGATCACATTGAGCGGCACGCCGTCAATCTTGTGTTCCGCGAGCTTTGTTTCAATCAGCGCGAGCGTTAAATCCGTGCCGTATACGGGCGCGCCGATTTCGGGAAGAAGATACGGCGTAGCACCAATATGATCCTCGTGTCCGTGCGTAATCAGCACCGCCTTAATCTTCTCCTTGTTCTTTCTCAAATAGGTAATATCGGGAATGACATAATCAACGCCGAGCATATCCTCCCTCGGGAAACATAAACCGCAGTCGATCACAATCATTTCATCGCCATACTCGATAACCGTCATATTCTTGCCCACCTCGCCGATGCCGCCGAGCGGGGTTATCTTGACGTTATGCTGTTGTTGCTTTTTTGCCAAATTGGCTTTCCTCTCTTTCGTCTGTCTTTTCTATGATAAAGCATTTATATTTTTCACGCAACCGTGTGCTTTTGCCACAATCTTTCATTGTTATTATACCACATTTGATGCAATGCTCAAACCATACAGAAAAATTAACGAATGCGACACAAAAAATCGCAATTGAGCGACTAAATCTTTTGCTAGAAATCTTCATGCATGGTCGCATCACGGCAAACGAGTAATAACGGTGGGGTCATTCTGAACCCGCATCGCTGGCGACTACGAATTGGAAAAGATCTTTTTTCAGTCCCGGTCCACTTCACAGTCGTCGCTGCGCTCCTCACGATACGCGTATTGAATGGCAATATGAAATGGTCTCAAAAAAATGAATTTAGTTGATTCTTGTCGACAGTCAGCTGTGATCGGTCAATCATGCCGATTGCGTCCTGCATATTTACAGTCTTATATTTGTTTTTGTAAATAATCCCTCACTTGGCTCTTGACATATATAGATCGCCGATATATTTTATATGTAGATCATCTACATAACGGAGGTGTGAAATGGCTATCGACAAAGCCCTGTTATCGGGAAGCACGACCATGCTGATACTCAAGCTGCTTGAGGAGCAGGACATGTACGGATATCAAATGATCGATGCGCTTTCCAGAAAATCCGACAATACGTTTACCTTAAAGGCGGGCACGCTCTATCCGCTGCTGCATGGTTTGGAGAATGATGGGATCGTCACTACATACGACGACAACGCAGACAGTGAGCGCGTCAGAAAATACTATCACCTAAGCCCTAAGGGAAAAAAGCTGCTGGCGACTAAGCAAGAGGAATGGACGGCTTATGCCAAGGCGGTACGCAAAGTGCTGAGCGGAGGTGAATGCTATGACACCGTTTGAAAAGATACAAGCTTATTCAAAAACCGTGTGCGGGCAGATGCGCTGGAAAAAGGCTCATGCCGTGATTACCGAGGAAATTGAAAACCACCTGATTGACCAGCGCAACGCCTACATGGCGGACGGCGAGGATGAAG
>JAEZNC010000063.1 GCA_023441905.1 Bacillota bacterium
CGCCACCACGCTCACAAACCGCGCGCCACGGTCTTTAATACCTTCAAGGCTTTTCAGCAGCTTCTCATTGTTCTGTTCATCCGTGGCATCTTCGCCCGCGTACCGTGCGGAATAGATGCCCGGCGCGCCGTTCAACGCGTCCACGCATAGCCCCGAATCGTCAGCCAGCGCATCGCAGCCCGCCACCTGGGCTGCTTCACGCGCCTTTTTAACCGCATTGGCCTCAAAGCTGTCCCCATCCTCTACGACATCAAGGCTGATGCCGGCATCCCTGAGGGATACGACTTCGTCGTAAAAGCCGCCGAGTATTGCTTTAATCTCCCTGACCTTGCCTTGATTGTTCGTTGCTATCAGCAGTCTTCTCATCCGCGAAGCGTTTCCTCCTGTATCTTTCGTATCTGCGAGATGCCATGAGCCGCAAGACCCAGCAATTCGCCGAACTGCTCAGGTTCAATCGGGTGCTTTTCACCCGTGCCCTGTACCTCTATAAAGCCGCCCTCATGCGACATCACCACGTTCACATCCGCCTCGGCGCGGCTGTCTTCCTCATAATTCAAATCGAGCACGCAGGCCCCGTCCACAATGCCGCAGCTTACCGCCGCGATACCGTTGATAACGGGCGATTCGATGATCAAGCCGTCTTTTATCATTCTCTCCACGCATTCACAGAGCGCGACATAGCCGCCCGTGATGGCGGCGGTACGCGTCCCGCCGTCAGCGTCCAGCACGTCGCAGTCAATATGGATGGTGATCCCGGGCATCCGGCCCAAATCCAGCGCGCATCGCAAACTCCGACCGACCAGACGTCCGATCTCGGTGCTGCGCCCGTCGGGCCGTTTGGATTCCCTCGGCTTTCGCATCGGCGTGCTGGCGGGCAGCATCGCATACTCAGCCGTCAGCCAGCCCTTACCCGCGTTTTCGAGAAACGGCGGCACGCCCGTCTCAAACATGGCTGTACAGAGCACCGTGGTGCCGCCCCATGAAATCAGCGCGCTTCCGTGTGCGTTTTTTAAATACGTTTTCTGAATCGATAAAGGCCGCAGCTGCTGCGCGGCGCGGCCATCCGCTCTCGTCATTTGTTTTTTATCCTTTATTCAAGTGTATTCACAAACTCCGGTGTCGCCATCGTTGTCTGCGATGTGGATGAGTATTCCTTACCATCCACCAGTATACGCACTTCATCGATATTGTCAAACTGCATCAGCGTGAGTATGATGCTGCGCATCAACGCTTTCTCCTGCTCCGGCTTATCTTTCACCTGCTCAAGCTGCTTGGAGAAATTGATGGATGCCACACCGTTATCGTCCACCGTGACGCCGAGCAATTCCGTGTCTTTGGGGAATGCGCTTTTCAGGCCGCCCTGACCGGGCCCTTTTACAAGCTCGCTCATGGCCGCAAACGCATCCGCATCGCCGCCCACATACTTCGTGACTGGCACGATGACTGTTCCGGCTTCGTTCTCAAAATAGAGCAGCAGCTTGGAGGCGTCATTTTCGCTTGAATTCGAGCCAATCACATTAAGGTCAAATGTTTCAAACGCTGCGCTGATGTCTGTTCCGAGAGGCAGCGCATCGGTGCAGCCGTCCTGGCGGATTTTGACCTTGTCAATCGTGGGGAATTCCGTCAGCGTGTTAACAAGCGCCATCACCTTGCTCATTTCATCCACGGCATCCTTGCCCTTAATCGCATCGCTGCTGAGCTCAATGGTTGCGACGCCGTCAGTAATGGATAGGCTGAGCTGCGTGCCTTCCGACAGCACCGGATTAAGCCCCATGTATTTCATCTGTGAATCAGCATTGGAATCGGCCACCAGTTCGTTCACGGTGGCAGCGCCGATGCCCTCCACCCACTCTATCTGCTTCATCACGGGCACGATATAACCGTAATCGTCCTCGAAATAAAGCACGGTATCTCTCATATTGGCGTCAGTTTCCTCTATATTGGCCGCCGGTATTTCTTCATACGGTTCTTCTTCCTTCGCGCCGCAGCCTGCAAAACCGATCACAAGAATCACCGCGACGAGCATAGCCAATGCCTTTTTCAGCATACCCATTCCTCCCCCTGTGTGCTTTTTTACAAGTATATTAGGGGAAGTGAACGCATATGATTGCGCCTAAGTATTATTGCCCAATATAAAGCTGTTTTCGTTTCCGGTCGGGTTCACATGCACCACGACATCAATCACGGACGGATATGCGCTGCGAATGGCGCCGCTGACCGCGTCTGCCACCGCATGCCCCTCGTAAACGCTGAGGCTTCCGTTAACTTCAATGGCCGCGTCCACGAGCAGCCCGCGGCCCATACGCCTGCAGTGGAGCCAGCAAAGCGCCTCGACGCCCGGCGCACCGGCCGCGAGAGCGCGCAGCGCGTCCATTGTTTCATCGTCAGGCGCGGCATCCAGCAGCATCCGGCTCGATTCGGTGATGATCGAGAGCGCGGTTTTGACGATCACACCGCTGATCAGTATCGCCACAACAGGCTCCGCGTAGACCGTCAGCGCCGGTATACCCGTCAATTGGCCCGCGAAAGACAGCATGATGGCCAGCGCCGCGCCGGACGTCGCGAAGAGATCGTTGCGGTGATCCATCGCGTTTGTCATCACGGCAATGGAATTCAGCCGGTTTCCCGCGGCATACGTGACTCTGAACATCACAGCCTTTACCGCGATAGACACAAGCGCCGCTGCCAATGCCATTAGGCTCGGCTCTCCCGACTCCCCTATGAGCATGGCATTTACCGCATCGTAAACGATGAGCGCCGTTGCGGCGGCGACGACAATGCCGACAATAAACGAAACAAGAGCTTCCATTTTGCCGTGGCCATAGTGATGGTCTTTATCTTTTGGCCTCAGTGCATAGCGCAGCCCAAGCAGCACCACGACGGTATTGACCACATCGCCCGCCGAATTGAACGCATCGGCTTTAAGCGCTTCGCTGCTCGCTATGTACCCCACTGTGCCCTTAAGAATCAGCAACGCAATATTGCCTATAAAACAAAATGTGATAATGGAAACACCCTTGTCTTTTTGCACCGTAAAATCTCCGCTGTGAAATACGCATCAAAACACGCGCATGATTATGATATCAATAATGAGCAAATAATAAAAGGAAATTCCTTGGAGGATCCGTATGAAATTCGAGGTCGTCACCAACGTGTATGAATGGAATGACGCGAGCCTAATTGGCGCGTTGCATATTGAGCTGGATGGCAACCCCTTTCCCGAAAATCGTTGGGCAGGCAGCATCAGCGAAACGATGATTATGTGGACGGAAAATCTGATGAGCCTGCTGGAGTCGGGCCCGGGCGGCAGTGAAGAGTTCTATTTCGCCGGCTCCTCTTACTCTTTCTTGATCCGGCAAAACGGCGCAAGCCAGGCCAAGGTGAGTCTGCTGGAAAATGCGAGACCACAGAACGATTCAACATATGAGGTGTCGTTTTTCGGCTTTGTCAGCGCTGTTTTCTTTACAATAGACACGCTGATTGATGACAGCCGGTTTGACGAGATTCAGCAGGTGAGGCGGCTCAAGAACATGGCACAACGGTTAAAAAAAGCATCGGAAGCGCACGGCTATCATTTCGAATAGCTTTTTCGCCATCACTCGAAAAAGCTGCCGACAGCAGCGCAACATTCAATTATAGTTTTCGTAAAATGAGATCGTCAAATAGCATTGGGTTATTAGTATTGATTTAGTTCGGATAAGCAGTTTGTCCTGTGGCGGCGAGCTCCATGACCTTGCCTGCTTTGAGCAGTTCTTTAACCTCATCCGGGGAATAGATCATCACCTGATCATCAAGGCCGTCGTCCGGTGCGAATACCAGCTCGCTGTCCCAAGTGCCCACAAGTTTGTAGACACGGCCCCGTTTCGTGATTATTGTCATTAATGTATTCCTCCGCCTATATAGTTTCATTAAGCCACTTCAGACACAAAATAGCAAGTGGTAAAATCAAGTATTGTGATATTTTTAACCAAATAATAAATCTCTCTTTATTAGCAAAGATAGCTATTGAAATTTTTGTATTATAATGCTATTATTCAATCAAAAATAGAAGGAGATGGTTTATTTTGAGGGATTTATAAAAAAGCCCTTACAAAACCAAATGCCCGAGAAGCATTATCGTTTTTACGATAAGAGGTAAAGTAAGGACTATAAAACAGGTTAGCTTTTGAGTTGGTAATTGTCAATGAAAAATCGCTTAAAGAAAGGTGAAAAAAATGAAAAAGAAAATATTAATCTGTTCATTATTGGTCGCTCTGATTCTGTCTATAGCTTCCACTGCATTTTGCATTAGCTATGATGGCTCAGCTGTATATTCTTTCAATACTGGTTCAATATACTTTTCTGACATAAATTTGCCAGGAGAGAATCATTGCACACTTTGTCAAGTTGATATATATGGTACTTATTACCCAGATAGAGAAGAATCTTGGCTCATAGAATCTGGCGGGGATAGGAGATCAACTACTCAAACAATAGGTGCTGGTCAAACTGCCAATCATGCTCCAAGCAGAACAGGTTCCCTGAAACTTCATTTAGTGAACCACGATTATTATGGCAACTACCCAATGCATGCCATGGGAACGTACAAACGGTAAAAAAATATATTTTGTTCAGAAATTATAACCGGGGTTAATCCCCGGTTATAATTTCTAAGTTACGAGGTTTAATATGAAATATATACTATACAGATTTAAACTTATTAAAACATGGCGTTGGATTGCGGTATCCATATTCTTACTAGGATTATCATCAGAATCATTTAAAACACTGTCTTTCTATGGCCTGCAACCAACTTTATTAGAATTAATTATTAAACAAACAAATAATGTATCAACACTATCTTTATATTTCATATTTCTTATTATAATATTTGATATAGGATTAAATGACATTCCAACATTGGAAATATCGATAAAACAAAGCCGCATATTTCAAGATTATTTTTTTGTTTATGCAATTTCCCTTTTGTATTTAATACTAATTATAATTATTAATATTTTATACATCCTTTTGATCTCAGGCAATCTAAATTTGAGCAATGAATGGGTCACGGCTCCTCTTTTTACGGATAGTTGGGCGTCCATTCCCGCTTTGGATGTAAACGGTATCACCCCTTTATCTGCATCAGCAATTTCATTTCTTCTTTTGACCTTTCGTTTTGGTTTGTTCACTTTTCTTGTTTTTACTATAAACCAAAACTGCAAACAGCATCCATGGGGATATCTAGGCGGTCTGATAATTTGCCTTATAGATGCTGTGGCATACTACACATTTAACGTTGTCAATCTGGCGGGTATTTTTCCGTTTGAACACTCATTTTTATATTCAGTTATGAACCTCACATCCAGTATATCGCTGAATATTCTAATCAGTGTTTTATATTGGGTTGCTCTTTCCAGTCTAAGCGGCATTGCACTCGTTTGTCTTAGGAGATCTAAAAAACTGACAAGGCGGTATAGACATGAAGCAAATCATCTTTTTTGATATAAGAAAAGCTTATCGTTCAGTTAGATTCTGGATTGCCGCAGGGGCTATCATTTTGTCTGCAATTATTAACCTCTCACAGGTCCAATGGTATGACCCATCTGTGAAGTTTGGCGTATTCGGGCTTTTTATATATGGTAATATTGACTACAATCCACTAATGTCCTATATAGCCCCATTTATTCCTGCCTTAGCTTCCAGTAGAATTAATGTTTTACCTACAGAAAATATTTCAGAGCGTAATGACTTCAAAAATCATGTATTAGGGCATTCTATTTCATCAATGATCGTTGGAGGCAGTGTTTTCCTATTTTCATTCTTGATAATATTTTTAGGATGCTTTGTTATTGATCCTTCACCCATTACAACTTTTGAGCCGTTTGGTTTATTCAAAGAGGTTTTTTACATCTCTATGCCTGTATACATATTATTGTTTGTTGTTCACTCCACAATTTTTGGTGCCATTTACGCCTTGTTCGGCACAGGAATCACTCTTATAACTAAAAGCAATGCAATGGGGTTAGTGATGCCGGGTGTAATATATCATAGCATATATTATATTGGTACTTTTTTTTCTCAAACATTCTTATCTTGGATAACCATTCTGTTCCCTGTCATACCTTTTAATTTCGGTGGACTGGATGTGCCTCTTTGGAAAAACTCACTTGATTTGGGTCTAAGTCTAATAGCCTCTATTACCATTAGCGTTATTGGATATTCAAAAATAAAAAAAGGTTTAATTTCCAACTCCTTTTAAATTGCACGATAAATTAATCAGGAGGATATATATGCCAAAATTTTATAAATACACTATTGTATTAATACTCACACTCTGCGCTCTTCTGTGCGGCTGCCAGCCCACGCCCGAGAAATCCGCCGTGGTGCAAAAGAACAACCTCAATGAGCAAATCATGCAAACGGCTGCCCCCTCATCCTCCGATGAAACAGAGGACATCTGGCAGGAAACACTGGAGCAGAATGGCGTAACAGTGACTATTGACGCCGCTGTGGAAATACCCGATGTGACCTCGTGGCCCGTCATCGAGGTCAAGCCGTATGGTTTTACGGAGCAGGACGCACAAAAAGCCGTGGATGTTTTTATGCAGGGTCAGCCCATATACGAAACCAATTATATCAGGTCGAAGGCGGATATCGAGCAAGATATTATTTGGTTAAACCAGCAGCTGGAGAACGCCAAAACGGATAATACAATTGATGCAAATTTCTACAAATACCAGTTGAGAGACTATCAGGCGCTGTACGACGAAGCCCCCGAACAAACACCCGAACGGGTAAAAACCGACGTAAAGTTTAAAACAGACCCTGATCCCGATGCGGAGGTGAATCAGTCCATCCATATCGAAGCAGACCTTGGCAAGTCTATACCTGCCTGGATCGCGGTGACAACATCCAAGGATAATCTTTCCGGTGCGATTTCTTTCAGCAATTTAGGCAGCAGACATGTCAGTTATTATCCCATGTTCGAAGCCACAGAGACGCTGGCCGGATTAAACGTCTCAAAAGAGCAGGCACTCAAAACAGCACAGGATACGCTGCAAAAGATGGGCATCGGCGACGTGACTCTGGCGTATGACCGAGCTGGAATCAATCATTATGGTCTGCTTTCATCGGCAGATTCTTATATCGTCTCCGATCCGAATAGGGAAAAATGCTATATATTCTATTTCAGCAGGATCGTTCGCGGCATCCCTGTGACCTATACCGAGTACACCAATGGAATAATATTTGACGATAACGGTGCCACATACGACCGCATATGGTTAAACGAATTGATTGAGGTTGCCGTGGACGACAGCGGCGTGCTCTGGTTTGAGTGGCAGATGCCGTGTACCCTTGGAGAAACGCTCAACGAAAACGTGAAGCTTAAGGATTTTGAAGAGATCAAGGATATTTTCAGAAAACAGATGTTTTATGAGAAAACATGGTCGGTATCCGCCGCGGATAAAAACGCCATCACCGTCAATCGGGTTGTGCTCGGCCTGATGCGTGTGAAAATGGAGGGCGGACAATACGTTTATCTGCCGGTATGGGATTTCATCGGCGAATGGCAGACCGAAGCAGACACCGTGAAGAACCTTAGCTTTCTGACGCTGAACGCCGTGGACGGCAGCGTGATTAACAGAGAACTGGGGTATTAACAATTGAAAGGCTAAGTGGAGTTGACATGTCTAAGTTCATTAAAATAGGTATTTTCGTGACCATCTGCGCTCTTCTAAGCGGCTGCCAGCCCACGCCCGAGAAATCCGCCGTTGTGCAAAAGAACAACCTCGATGAGCAAATCATGCAAACGGCCGCTCCCTCATCCACTGACGCAGCACAAGACATCTGGCAGGAAACACTGGAGCAGGATGGCGTGAAGGTGACTATTGATGCCGCCGTGGAAATCCCCGA
>JAEZNC010000109.1 GCA_023441905.1 Bacillota bacterium
CATCCACTCGTGTGACACTTTTTCCTACCTGACTCACAACGCATTCCCCCTTATCGCTTTGTCTTAAACATTTTCATCTATGTCTGACCAAATACTTTCGAACTTGAAACCTCTGACTGACATGCTTATCACCGCATTATGCTGTGGACTGTTTAGACTGGCAGGGCTGCATTTCATAGCAAGCCATCTGTCATCTTTTGAACGCGGATTCGTCTTTTTTCTGCAACGCCATGTCGTCATCTTCATCCGCTCTATTATGCGGGTACTATCGATCGCGCTGCCTAAAAGAACGTTTTGAATACAAAAGCCCCGGACCCGCAAAAGACACATCTTGAGAATCTGAGCTGTTATTCCGGTTTACCCGGTGTACAGCACGATGTCTCAACATGTATCTCTTGTAGCCTGGGGCAATTTACGGTCGCCTGTAGAGACGTCCATACCGATTAATGGACTTATACAAGAGTGCCAAAAGCTGCGGACTCGACGCATATTGGTCAACAGCCTTGACATGTTTCTTTTTATATAGTAATTTTATCAATTCGTACTATCTATGTCAAGTTGATTCAAAGTATGGACACGTCTGAAAAGCCTTTAACAGCGAATAATTATTAAAAAATTCATCATTCTGTCACAGCAGCTTGTTTAAAAAATGGAGAACAACAGCAGATCAACACCGACGACATTTAAGCAATACTTTTCAATCCCACGTGATGCTGCTTAAACTCAAAGCCGACGTTCTTCTTCGATGCAAAACACGGAATTTATTTACTCATTCCCCATTTGCCGCCTCAGCCATTGTTGACTGAGACGGCAAGCGATTTTGCCACTTAAGACTATTGATGATTTGTTTAACCTACATATTTGATATGGCAACATCCGGCATATAAATACCGGTTTATTTGCCGTTCTCTTTCACGTCGATATAGTTGTACAGGGTGAATTTTGATATACCGAAATACTTTGATACCTTATCGCCCGATTTTGTGATCAGAAAAGCACCCTTATCCTGCAGAAACTTAATGGCCTTGATTTTGTCTTCCCTGTTCATCTGTGCCACCGGCTTGTTCACAAGCTTGACCGATTCTTCGATCAATTCACTGAGCAGCCCGTTCACGCCTTTTGTAATCTTCTCGGGTTCTTCTTCGTCGTCTTTTGTGACAATGAGGCTCTTTAGCGTATAATCCGCCATCAATAAATTCGTGATGTCATAGTTAATCGCGAATATACCCACAACCTTTCCGTTGTTGTCTCTGATATAAATGGTGCTGGATTTGAGTACCCGTCCGCCTTCCGTCTGCGTGAGATAGTTGATTCTGTCTTCGAGCTCTTCGGGGTTTTTATTGCGCGCTTCAAAAACGATTCGTGACGATCCGTCCCCGACTTTTCTGCCGGTGACATGGCCGTTTTCGATAAACACGATGGTATGCTCTTCATCCTCCGTCAGATCATGGATCACCACTTCGCAGTTATCACCAAAATGGCCCGTAATCCCCTTAGCCAACTGTACCCAAAAAGGCATTAAAAATGTTTTATCCATACCATGCCCCCTCCAAATATGAATTTATAAATGTTTTAAAATGATTGCAGTTGATATCATATCATATTATGCATGAATATGCCATTTTAAATTAGGCGTTACTTGTCATAAATGTCAGCGGCGCACTGATGCATTCTTTGTTTGATGTCTCTTGCCGTTGGCGAAGCCGCCACACCGCCTTTGGCTGTTTCTTTGAGTTCATACGGCAGCGCCCTGCCGACTTCCTTCATCGCTTTCACAACCTCATCAAAAGGAATCACACTCATGATACCGCTGAGCGCCAAATCTGCCGATGCAAACGCATTTGCCACACCCATAGCGTTGCGCTTTGAACACGGCACTTCCACGAGGCCGGCCACAGGGTCGCAGACGAGGCCGAGTATGTTTTTAAGCGCAATGGCGGCCGCATTGAGGCATGCCGACACGCTGCCGCCCGAAATTTCCGTGAGTGCGGACGCTGCCATGGCCGATGCGGCGCCGATTTCCGCTTGGCATCCGCCTTCCGCACCGCTGATTGTGGCGTTGTTCGCAATAATAATGCCAATGGCAGACGCGTTGAACAAGCCCTTTATAACGGTGTCCTCACTGAGTTGTCTGTGCTCGCTGACAGCAAACAAACACCCGGGCACAACGCCGCAGGCTCCCGCGGTCGGGCAGGCGGTGATGCGTTTCATCCGCGCGTTTTCCTCAGTAACGGCGAGCGCATAGGCGATAGCGCTGCCGAGTACACTGCCGCAAAGCGGCTCGCCGCTAACCGTATATTGATACATCTTAGCGGCATTCTGGCCGATTAACCCGCCTATTGACGGTTCGGCCGATGCGATACCCGCCTGAATATTGGCTTTCATCACATCCATGGTGCTTTTCATCTGAGCGATGACAATATCATTTTTTGTTTCCTGCCGCTCCGCTTCATGAAAAATGGCGACATCAGAAATGCCGAGAGAAAATTTGGCAGTAATCGCCTCTAAATCTTTCTGGCTCGAATACTGATATTGATACATGCTGCGGCTCCTTAATAGAGCTGAGGAATGTATATCACATACATATCCTCCAGGCTCCTGATTCGCTTAACGATATCCATCTTGAGGGTCTGGTCCGTTTCAATAATCATATAGGCGCGCCCATGCTTGCCCTGACGGTACATATTCATGCTCGCGATATTGATGCGTTCGTCAGCCAGAATTTTGGCCACGCTGAGCACGGCACCCGGCTTATCCAAATGATCCACGATCAGCGTATTGAATTTGAGGCTGATCTCAAGATCGGTCTGGTTAATGCGCGTGATGGCGATATTTCCCCCGCCGATCGACACGCCGCTCACGGTCATTTCTTCGCCCTGCGTGCCAAGCAGCTCAAACATCACAAGATTGGCATTCGTGCCCGTTTCCTGTTCGAGAACAAAACGGTAAATGAACCCCGTTTGTTCAGCAATATCCAAAGCAGAATTGAGCCGTTCGTCATCGGGCAGGATACCGTTCAGCCCGCCCACGAGCGCTTTATCGGTGCCATGGCCGTATAATGTGGCC
>JAEZNC010000121.1 GCA_023441905.1 Bacillota bacterium
CAACTACGGTTCTTTCTCAGTTTTCAGCAAAATCGTTTTGTCGTTGGATATGCTGATCGGACGGCTTGAGGTATACCCGAGTCTGGTGCTGATGTCTCCGGCTGTGTGGCGCAAAAGAAGAGCCTGACACAATGGCTGGTCTGTTAATATCCTTTCTGCCGGTCAATCACCGCGCCGTCTATCGCGTTGATGGTTAAATAGCTTCTCGTTGGGCATTTTATTTCAGTTGTGTACTTTTCTCCGTCCCGATCGACGTATTCTTTATATGTACCGAAGAAATCCCAGACGGGAATCAGCAAGCCCTGCTTGGTGCTGTTTTGTTCAATCACACGCATGAAGCCGAGCCGTGCCTCCGTGATGGTGATATCAAACCCTTCAATATCGAGCCAATCGTTAACGATGGTGATCTTATCGTTAAATATGTCCGCGATGTCGGAAAAAGGCAGCATCGACGCGCTGTTCACAACGGTGTCGAGAACGTTGTAGGGGGCTTTCCATTGAAGCTCGGCAATGCCATTGTCGTCAATAATGAAAGTGATTCTTTCGTAGTTCCAGTAGAAAAAATTCTCATTGTCGAAGCTGCTTGCCGAATCATCGTCGGTATATGTCAATGGAACGCCGCTGACTAGGCGAACATACTGCAGTCGATAGCCTTTTAGTAAATTGCCGCGCAGCACATTGTCTCCGTATGTCTGCCCGGAGCCGCCGATCACCTTTTCGCTGCGTTCACAGACAAACCCCTCTATGCCGACTTGAATTAAGAAGTCGTCCGCAATTTGCTGGGCTTCATCCATTGTGATGGTGGGAAATGAAAGGCTTTGGGCTTCGGCGATTTCCGCGGCATGTATATCAGGGGTGTTATACGCGTACCAATTGTCTTCGGTGTCATAAAAGCCGCAGTTTGGATCGTAGTCATGACGGTTCACATAATACAACTCGTTTGCCATCTCATAGTTTCCCGCATCGAGTGTCCGCATACCGCTGTCCGGGTTCATTTGGGAAATATACATGCGTTCATAAGAGGTATCGACAACCTGCCAGTCATCCGGCACCTCAATCTTGTTTTTCTGTTCCAACGCTTCAGGCAGCTTCTTTTCAATAAATTGTATGCCTTCGTTGACCATGTCGAGCATATTGTATGCTGACGACAGAATCGTTTGATTCGTTTCATCGTTCTGAGGGTTGCTCGTCTCATCAGGATCTTCGCCGCTTTCCAGTTCAGGGTGCAGAGGTTTGATCCCCTTTCCTTCGAGCTCTGCTTTTCGGGCTTTGAGCTTGGCGAGTATCTCAACCAGCTCCGGCTTGGTTTCCTCATAGAGAGCTTCGGGGTCGTAGTAGGGGCCGTCATCGAAGAAATAATCTTTGATCTTCTCCACCGTGCCATGGTCAAACGGCTGTGCCTCCACACGCACAATCGGGATATCGTTCACATCGGGGATTACGATAGCCGCATCCATCTTTGCAGTGAACCGACCCGACGTGTCCTGTGCGCTGCCTGTAAAACGCTCGGGAACGGCGAGCCTTTCCTTTAAGCTAATGGTCATATCGTGCGGGGCTTTGGCTTTATTGAGCATCTGCTGCGTATCCTTACCGACCACAATCGCATCCGCCGGTGTGGGCTGGCAGGCTGTGGTGAAACACGTAAACAGCATTACAAAGGTGAGTATGAGTGCCGCCAATCGAACAGCGGTCTTGGTTTTTTGTTTCATGAATATCCCCCTGATTCGTTGTTCGAGCATTTTGCGGCCTTGGCCCATGCCCAGCACATGCCGCGTGTTTGTGTTGCCGCTTAATGCCACCATGATATTGATATAACTGATTCTTTCGGATTTTTGCAGACCGGATGTCACGCTCGCGTCACAAAACGTCTCCATATCCGTTTGCAGCTGCGGAAAAGACAGCCACACAACCGGGTTGAACCAATAGACACAGCGCAAAATAATGAGAACCAATATCATCAAATGGTCTCTGCGCCCATAATGCGTAAGCTCATGCCGTATTGCAAACGTAATCTGCTGGCGGCTCATGGCCGATAAATTGCCCGACAATAGCAATCTTGGGCGCAGCGAAGCCGACAGAGAAGGAGAATTGAGCCATTCGTGCATGGTCACTTTGATATCGCGCTTTATTTTATAATTTCTTTTGCATTCCTCTACAATATCAAGCACATACGCAGGGACTTCTATACGGCTGTACTTGATTTTGCGGTTCAGCCGGATTGCGGATGCTACAGAAAAGCCGCAACAGGAAACGAACCCCGCCGACCAAAGCAGTACGAGGGCGGTTTGCCAATTAATTTTCATTTTGGCTGTCTGTATCGGGGCAGCCACTTTGACGGCGTTTGCGTTATCCGAAGCTTTTTCAACGTATGATGTGGGCTGAGATTGGGTTTGTTCACCGTCAGCAGCACCGAAGATCGCCGAAGGGGTTGTTTTGCTGATATCAACGCCTTGAACCATGGGTGCCTCGGGTACGGATACCGCAATCAGAGAGAAACCGCTATCGATAGTGACCGGAATCAGCAGGCGGATGACCAGCAGCATCCAAACCGCGTAATTCATCGCAGCCGAAATGTGCTTGTGAAATAGCTTTTTGAAAAGCAGTATGGCACCGTATACCATTGCCGAATAAATCGTGACTTCAAACAACGTTTCGAGTAAGGTTGTCATTCCCCGTCACCTTCTTTATTTAATGTGTCAATGAGCTTCTTGATTTCCGCCAGGTCATTGGGCGATAATTCGCTGCCCTTTATCATCTGAATCAGCAGTGATTTCATCGAACGGTCGCTGACTTTCTCTATGATGCTTTCGCTCTCCGCAAGAATGCACTGTTCCTTGTCCACCCGTGCATAATAGAAATTATCCCGTCCGTAAACACGGTAGCCGGCGAATCCCTTTTCGCAGAGCCGCTTGGCATAGGTCACGTAGGTGTTGTATTTCCAGTCCAACTTATCCCCCATTGCCGCGATGATACCGGAAATCGTCAACTCAGGATGCTCCCACAGCACCGACATCATGGCCCATTCGGGTTTGGTTAAAGAGCTTTTCATTAGCGCCTCTCTTTAATGTAAAGTCATAGATTTTAATAATAAATTTAGTAATTTAAATTGTAGTTATATAAGTGATCGTTGTCAAGTCGCATTTTGAAAAAATTGATAGAAAAAACCTCAGATTGGAGCAATACGGTTTGCAGTTATAAATACGAAACGAATACTAGAAAAAACCTTGAACCAAAGAAATTTAAAATGGATGAGAACGGGGGTGTAGAAAACAAAAAGGCCCTTGCTTGTCTGCAAAGGCCTTTGGAGTATTTGCTTAAAGTGTCTTGATCCAGCCGAACTCGTCCTTCTCTTTGCCGTACTGAATGCCTGTGAGCTTGTCATACAGCTTTGAAGTCAGCTCGCCCATCTGGCCGCCCGATATTTTGATGCTCTTGTCTCCCCAGGTCATGCCGCCCACGGGGCTCACCACAGCAGCCGTGCCCGTGCCGAACACCTCTTCAAGACCGCCCGATTCGTTCTCTTTAAATATGTCTTCAATCGCAATGCGCTCTTCGCGTACGTTCACGCCGTAAACGTCTTTGGCAAGCCGAATGATGG
>JAEZNC010000137.1 GCA_023441905.1 Bacillota bacterium
GTTTCATCGGCGCGGAATTCGTATGTTACCAGACGCAATCGCGTTTGTCAACTCCGTTTCGGCTGCCATTTTCCGGCGCTTTCGCTCCGCTTTTGCCGCCGTTTTCTCGCTCCGCCGTCTTGCGAGCGCTCAAATATCTTACCAAACACCCTATCACTTGTCAACGCTTTTATTCGCCCTTTTTCAGAAATATTTAAACGCCCGCAAAAAAACCGGCCGGTCTCAAACACGAGGCTACACCAGCTGTTTGGCCCACTTGTATTTTCTGACCCGCGCGATGCTGACGGCCGCCTTCACGACTTCCTCAAAACAAGTCATCAGGACCACAACAATAAACGGCCAATGCATCAGCATTCCGGCGATAACCGTCAAAGGAACGCCAATGAACCACAACATACCAATATCGATGGCAGCGGCACCGAATGTATCCCCGCCGGCCCGCAGTATGCCGTCCATATTCGTAAAGTTGATACCGCGTGCCCATATCGTCAGCGCGGCGAGCGCCAACGACTCCTGCGCGTATCCGATGGCTTCGGATGTCAGGCTCGGGTATGGCAGCAGCATGACGCCGCGCAGCAATATGAATATCGGGCACAGCACCAACGACGACAATATCACAGCCCGCAGCAGCCGCCACGCGTAATTCTTCGCCCGATCAATCTCTCCCGCGCCGAGTTCATGCCCGATCAATATCCCCCCCGCATTGCCGAGCGCGAGAAAAAGCACATTCATAAACTGCATGAGCGTGCTGTAAACATTATACCCGGCTGTTGCTGCGACGCCGAGCTCGGCAAACGAAATGCTGTACACCGCTATGCCGCCGGCCCAAAGCTGGTCTTTTGTAATCAGCGGCAGCGCGGTTTTGACATACCTTCTGATCATCTCTTTTCCGGGCCAGACAAAATCCCGCCGTCTTGCCGTGATTGCGCTGCCGGATCGGCGTGCAAAAACAAACAGCAAGATGAGTTCGATAATCGCGCCTGCGATGGTGGAAATGGCCGCAGCCGGAACACCGAGCCTCGGGAAACCAAAGTTGCCGGCCACAAAAGCGCTGTCGAACAGAATGTTGAAAGCCGCCGCGCATATGGATGCAATCATGGGCATCTTCGTGATTCCCATTGAACGAAGAATCGCGGCGAGCACTGATACCCCGGCCCAAACCGGAAAAGCAAAGCACACAATCGACAAGTACTCCGCGCCGATCATTCGCACGCTATCGTCAGTCGACAGCACGCTCATAACCGCATTCCGAAAGAAGAACGACAATATAAAGAAGAAGACTGCAATCAGCGTTGTGGCCATCAGGCTCACAGTAAACGCTTTGCGGATACCCTTTTCATCTTTGTCTTTACCCCAATACTGTGCGGCGAAGATAGCCCCTGAGCTCGACAAGGCACTGAAACCGCACCACAATAACATCAGTATATTTCCCGCCTGTCCGACAGCCCCGAGATACTCATCACCGAGCGCACCGACAAACACGGTATCGAAAATAAACAGTGATGACATCAGAAACTGTTCGAGCATCATGGGCAGTGCCAAGTGTAACAGTTTATCGGAGAAAGCTTTGTTTCGCGGCATGAGAATTACTTTTTTTGCTGAAGAAAACATACAAAAACCCCTAAAAAATCCTTTCAAAATCAATGTGCATTGACGCTTTCAGAATCATATAAAAAACCCTGAAAGCATATCGCCTTCAGGGCATGACAGACATTTTTGGGCGCATGGGCATCACAATATCAAATCAAGCGAGAGGCGAATAAAACGATTCCGGTAAAAGCAGCTGGGTGCCGATACCGCGCTGATGCATGGGTTGTTCATGGTCTTATGCATTGTGATTATCATCCTCTCACCTCCTTTTTTTGTAGTCCTCGGTTATCATACAGGGCGGATATGTCTATGTCAAGTTATATTTTCCTTATTCTGTTTTTATTTTGTATTTCATGACTATTGCATGTTGTTCACTGCAGACATCATCATCCGCAATGACAACCCGCTCGTTGAACAGAAATATTACATGGCGCAAGAGCGCCATGACCAACAACACGGACATAAGCGACGAACCCTTCAGGACTATGGCAGCACCTTGCGCTAAGGTATGCCCCGCTTATATAATTGACTGAAGATATCATGCTTACGGAGGGCTTATGAAGCGTATACGTTTTGACCATGCCATTATTATCGTTCTTGTATTATTGTCAGTGGTTTTTTTCATATTACAGCAGCTTTTGTTTCACAATATCGTAGAATCCGAATTCCTGATTTTTCAGGATTTAATTTTCCTGCCTCTCGAGGTTGTGATTATCACATTTTTTCTGGACCGCATACTGAGCGCGCGGGAAAAACGAGAACGGCTTGAACAAATAAACATCGTCATCGCCGCTTTTTTCAGCGAAACGGGCTCTGGTGCGCTCCGATCCCTTAATGCCGTGATATCGGATATCAACGCCGTCAAAGCGCTTGTGGATATGAAACCAACGTGGAACGACAAAGCTTTTGAAAGTGCGGCCAGAGCCGTGAAAAACTGCCCCGTTCAATTCACGCTTGATTCAAAGTCGTTATCGGCACTTAAAGAAGCGCTTCCGGAAAAGAACATCATCATCCAACTGTTTGCTAACCCCAATCTGTTGGAGCACGATACCTTCACGAATATGCTCTGGGCGCTCTATCATCTTGTTGACGAGATAACGAGCAGAACGGACTTAACCGCGCTGCCCAAGGCGGATTTTGAACACCTCAAAGGCGATATTGCGCGCGCATACAATCTGCTGGCCTATGAATGGGTGATTTATATGAAGCATTTGAAAGCGCGTTATCCTTATCTCTGGTCGCTCGCCATACGAAAGAACCCTTTCAGCGAGCAGCCTTCCGTTATCGTTCAAGCTTCTTGAATGCCGGTCAAGTCTTTGATGACTTCACCCGCGAGGATCAGTCCCGCGACGGACGGCACAAACGCGATACTGCCGGGCACCTGTCGCCGCACTGTGCATTTTCTCATCGTACCGGGCGGACAGACGCAGCCTGTTTTGCAGTTCGACGCTTCATCCTCCCTCGGCTTTATCGTCTCTTCTTTGGAATAGACAACCTTGAGCCGCTCAACGCCGCGGGCACGCAGCTCGCGCCGCATCACCTTTGCGAGCGGGCACACGGATGTCTCGTAGATATCGGCCACCTCAAACCGCGTGGGATCGAGCTTGTTCCCCGCCCCCATGCAGCTGATGATCGGCACGCCAGCCGCCTTTGCGCGCTCAATCAGCGTCAGTTTGGATGATACCGTATCGATCGCGTCGACGATATACGAATAGTGCGACAAGTCATAGTCATCGGCGTTGTTGACCGTATAAAAGCACGCGTGCGTTTCCACGCGGCAGTCCGGATTGATCGAGAGGATACGCTCCTTAGCCGCTTCCACTTTGCTGTGCCCTATTGTGTTGTGTGTGGCAATCAGCTGGCGGTTGATGTTCGTGAGGCACACCTTGTCGTCGTCAAACAGCGCGATGCCGCCCACGCCGGTGCGCGCAAGCGCTTCCACGGTGAACGACCCGACGCCGCCCACACCGAACACGGCGACCGACGCGTTTTTGAGCTTGTCCATCGCTTCGGGGCCAAGCAGCAGCTCCGTCCTCGAAAAAGCGCCGAGCTTGGTCATGGGCACACCGCCACCGATTCGATTTCCACGAGCACATCCTTGGGCAGCCGCGCGACCTCCACGGTTGACCGTGCGGGATACGGCTGCGTGAAATACTGCGCGTAAACCGCGTTCAGTTTCGGAAAATCGTTCATGTCTTTAATGAAGACCGTGGTTTTCACCACATCTTGAAAGCCCGCACCAGTCGTATTCAGCACCTCACGCAAGTTGTTAAGCACCTGCGCTGCCTGTTCCTCTATGCCGCCCGCAACGACATTGCCTGTGGCGGGGTCAATTGGAATCTGCCCCGACGTGAATACAAAGCCATTGGCTTTGATGGCTTGCGCGTACGGACCGATGGCGGCCGGCGCTTTATCTGTATTGATTAATTCTTTGTTCATTTCATTCACCTCTACCGACAACTATAGCGTATTCTATTTTTTGATGCAACGGATGGCGTTATGCAAAAGCAAAAAATAAGACCAATCCGATTGATATACTATAAAATTATTGGTATGCTCAAACGTCTTTGAATTATTTAATATTTAGTCAATGGTGACAAGCTTACAGTTATGTCCAGAGTTGTTTTTGTCAGAAATGATTTCTACAATAATATCCATCAAGGTATCTCCTTTTTTATTTCTTGCGTTATCTAAAAGATCCTTAACAAAATAAGCAGAAATCAAATGCTGTTTTGGATAGTATAGTATGTAATGTATGGTTAGTTTAATATCAAGTGAAAATAATTTTTGTCAAATAGGTGTCAAATCAGCTTCATCAGCGCAGGCGTTAATAGCGATTCAATGAGTATCCCGATAAAGCCCACCGCATACACAATAAGCAACTGTGTAAAATACGGCTTTGACGATGCCAGCTTATCCCCCGCCGTTTTGGGAATGTGCCTTGTTTTAAAAACCTGTATCGCGTTGTTAAGCCCCAATACCCCCGCCTTGCAGATACATGGAATAAATATGAGATTCGGCAGAAACAAACAGACCACAATGGCCAAAAATCCACCCACGCTCATATCGAGCGCAAGCACACCCACCGTAAACCCCACACAAAACCCTTTGAATATCATCACAGCCGCAATCACCGGGATGCCGAGCATCATCAGTGAAAACACGGCGATCATGCAAAACACAAGCGTATGGTAAAGCAGGGAATGAAGAAAGATACCCCAGAAATCGGGATCTGCCGATTTAACGGACATGAACAGCGAATCCTTAAAGCTCACCAACGCCTGCTGTGTCCCCATCTGAAAATGGCTCACGGTGACCGTTCCTGCCGTGATTCCCACCACCAAAAAAAAGACGATCAACAGATATTGGGCCTTGTTATCCAGCACATCCGTATAGATTCGTCTTTTTGTATCGTTCAGCAAACCCGCCGCCTCCGCCTATCATCTGTTAATTGATAGATATGCGGCTGAAAAATGGTGTATGCTAATCCACGTATTTAAGCTCGGTATTGAGCTTGTCCGCGAGCATCGCGATAAACTCGCCGTTGGTCGGTTTGCCCTTGGTATCAAGAATCGTGTATCCGAAGAAATCCTGCAGCACTTCAATATTGCCGCGGTTCCAGGCGGTTTCTATCGCGTGGCGCATCGCGCGCTCCACGCGCTGCGGCGTGGAATTGTGCTTCTTGGCCACGGTCGTATATAGGCCGGTGGTCAGGTGGCTCATCAGGTCAAAATCCTCATGAACGAGCAGTATGGCGTCCCGTAAGTAATGGTAACCCTTAATATTGGCGGTAATGCCCACCTTTTTGATATGAGAGGTCACAATCAGGCTGGGATTCGCTTCCTCCTTGCTGCCGAAAACGCGCGCGCCCTCCGATTCAAAAGACATTAGCTCGGTCAGGCGCCTTTTGAATACATCTTTATCAAATGGCTTCAAAAAAACGTAATCGACGTTGTAGCTCTCGGCTTTTTTCATCACGAAATCCAGATTGACCGCCGATGTCATCACGACCTTTGTGTTTTCGATATAGCCGTCGCGTCCCAATTCTTCGAGTACGGCAAAACCGTCCAGAACCGGCATGATGAGATCAACCACCAAAAGATCGGGCTTATGCGTTTTTGTGAGCTCGTAGGCTTGCTTGCCGTCAAACGCGTAATCGATAATATCAAACTTCTCCGTTTCTTTGAGAAACGAGGAGACAAGCTTCAAGTAGTCACGGCTGCTATCCGCAAGAATCGTCCGGTATGGTTCTGAGTAATTCAATTTTCCGCCTGCCCTTCTATTAATAGGTATCATAAATGGTTTTGAATAATAGCATTATTCAATTCAACACAGCCGTTGGAAAACCCTTTAATATCCATTAATAAAATCAAAATATCCCATAATTCTACATAATTCGACATGGCCTATTTGGTTTGTTCAAGCATCCAGTCCGCAAAAAGGCCGTACCCCTTTGTGGGATTATTGACGAAAACATGGGTGACCGCGCCGACCAGCTTACCGTTTTGTATAATGGGGCTGCCGCTCATACCCTGAACGATACCGCCTGTTTTCTCCAGCAGTTCCTCGT
>JAEZNC010000167.1 GCA_023441905.1 Bacillota bacterium
AAAAGCCATATCCTCCGTTTTTATCTCGCAAACTATATTATATAAAAGTGCAAAGAAAAGCAATCCACAATATTGGCTGGAAATAAACTGCGTGTTATGATAGTGAGAGTATATAAAGGAGCAAGCATATGAACGATATTGAAAAAACGATAGAAGCTCTCAACAAGAAAGGCTTTAAAGCCATTTATGCCAAAGACGCACAAACAGCCGTTGATTATGTGCTCAAGACTGTCGGTAATAATGATACGGTCGGTTGCGGGGGTAGTCAGACTCTGTTTGAAACGGGCATCATTGACGCACTTGTAAACCGCGGCAACACGGTTTATTCAAGCGAACTTGCCTCACGCACCGGCGGCGACAGGAATGAGCCCAGACGCCTGGGGATGTCCGCCGACGTTTACCTGACCTCCACCAACGCGCTGACGCTCGACGGCGATTTGATCAACATCGACGGCTTCGGCAACCGCGTCGCGGCGATGTTTTACGGGCCGCAAAAGGTGATTTTTGTGGCGGGACGCAATAAACTGACAGCCAACCCGCACACCGCGATTGCGCGTATAAAAAAGGTGGCGTGCCCGCTCAATGCGCGCCGTTTGGGCCTTTCCACGCCGTGCGCCATAGATGGCCATTGCACCGACTGCGATGCCCCCCGGCGCATGTGCAATGTCACCGTGCGGCTGCAGCGCCCCACGCGCGACAAAGAGATGCATGTGGTGGTTATCGACGGCGATTTCGGGTATTGATTTGATATGCAAAGATGGGGAGCTCCCTGAGCTCCCCTCATTTTTATCCTGACACGACACGATAAACGTAAAGTTAGGATAACGATCATTTTGAACAAGTGCTGTGGAGTGACAACGCAGCAGGTATCGCCGCCTCATTTAACAACACAAACAGCTACTGTAAAAGCTGTCAGCTTTGCTGACTGAGGATTGATAAAGCCCATAGATTTGTGCAAGACCATGCGATGCTTTACTTCACTCACGTTACGTGCAGCATGATAGGCCGGGGTTTTACATTAAGCTGACAGATATCAGCGTTTTGCCATGGGATGCTTCACTTCACTCACGTTACGTTCAGCATGACGTTAAAAACAAAAAGCATATAATAACATTAACTTAGACTGCGATCCTCCGCCGCGCTGCGCGCGCCACCTCCTTTCAAAAGGAGGCATTCACAGGCTCTCAATATCGCGCTGAATTTGAGCTTTGAGTTCTTCGAAGCTGCCGAATTTTTTTTCGCCGCGGATTCGTTTCTCAAAGCGAATCGTGATTTTCTCGTTATACAAATCATCCGATAATCCGATGATGTGCGTTTCGATGGTTTCGCGTGCCCCGCTCGAGACAGTCGGGTTCACACCGATATTGCACACGCCTTGATAATCGCCGCCTTTTGCCGTCACCGACACACCGTACACGCCGCGCAGCGGAATGATCTTTTCGGACGGTACGGTGATATTGGCGGTTGGAAAGCCAAGCTTGTCTGTGCCGATATGCCTGCCGGGGCCCACGGTACCCGTGAGCGGATAACTGTAACCGAGCAGCTGTGCGGCACGCTCCACGTGCCCCGCCTCGATGCATTCACGTATGCGCGTTGCGCTGACGGGCTCTCCTTCGGATATCACGGGCGGTATCACAAGCACTTCAAAGCCGTATTTTTTTCCGTCCTCAGTCAGCGAATCTGCGTCGCCTTTGGCATCGCGCCCGTAGGTGTAGTTATACCCTGCCACCAGCGCCACGGGATGGAAAATCTCATACAGTATGGCGGTGAATCGGTTCTTGCTGATCCCTGCAAACTTTTTATCAAAATGCGCAAGGCATAAAAAGTCGATGCCCGTTTTCTCGAACGCCTGCGTCTTCTCCTCCAGCGTCATCAGCCGCATCGGCCGATGCTCACCGTAAAAGAAATCCACCGGCAAGGAATCAAACGTCAATACGGCACTCTGGCCGCCCTTGCTCTTGACGGCGTCTATCAGCGCCATGTGGCCGACATGCAAACCGTCAAACGTGCCAAGCGCAAGTGACAGGTTTTGAAAAGGCAGCTGTTTGGCCTGCTGAAATGTGATGACTTTCATTTATCTGTCCACCAGTAATACGTTGATTTTTAATCGTCCGTTGAGGCGTCGTCCGATACCGAGAAAGCGCCCCCGCAAATAAACACGCGCTTCGTCCGCGTCTTCGCCCGCGTTTTCCACGTCACCGCCGTTGATTAATAATGAGCCGGATTCTTCGGATGCATGCACTTCAGGCAGGTTTTTTAAGAACGTATCCATGGGCAGCAGCACGTCTTTGATGCTCTCACCCATGCTTTTTAATTCATCAGCTGTCAATGCCGCGGAAATATCAAGACCCGCGCATCGTGTGCGCACCAGGAACGACATATAAGCGGGCAGGCCGAGTGAATGCCCGATGTCCTCACAAAGCTGCCGCACATACGTGCCTTTGCCGCACACAATCCGCAGCAGATGCGCGTCGTCGCGTGTCTGTTTTAAGTATTCCGCTTCGTGTATCACGATCTCCCGCATTTTCGGCGCAACCGTAATGCCGCGCCGCGCCAGCTGATAAAGCTTGGCGCCCTCGTGCTTTACGGCGCTGTAGGCGGGCGTTTGCTGTGTGATCGATCCCACAAAGTTTTGGAGTGCCGCTTTTACCGTCTCTTCGTCAGGCAATGGCGCATCCGATTGGCCGCTGACTTTTCCGTAGCTGTCGCCGGTATCGGTGGACTTTCCAAACGTCACCTCGGCGGTATATTCCTTGCTTCCGCCCATCATGTAGGAAGAAATACGCGTGGCCTTGCCAACACAAATGGGAAGCACCCCGCAAGCGCCCGGATCGAGAGTCCCCGCGTGGCCCGTCTTTTTTACACCTGTCAGTCCCCTCAAAAAAACAACCGCACCGTTAGAAGACATGCCGGGCGGCTTCAAAAAGTTAATCACACCGTTCATTGTATCAACCCTGTCAGCGTGTCAATCACGGTTTTTTTCACATCGGCGAGCTTGCCGCTCGTATTGCATCCCGATGCGCCCGCATGCCCGCCGCCGCCGAACATGGCAGCCACGGCACCCACATCGATCTTTCCTTTGGAACGAAAGCTGATTTTAACGCCGCTTGGCAGTTCACGAAAGAATACCGCCGCCTCTGTCTGCTCAATTTCCCGTACGAAGTCCACAATGCTTTCGCAATCGGCACTTGTCGCACCGAATTCTTTCATATCGCCTTCCAGGAGGGTCACACTCGCGATCTTTCCGTCTTCAAACAGCTCAAGATGCGACAACGCGCGGCCGATCAACTGAGTGGTCACAAGAGACCGCCGTCGGAAAAGGATATCGGCGGTGGCTCTTAAATCAAAGAGATCGACGATTTCCGCCGTGTATTGAAGACATTTGCGGTTGGTATTTGAATAAGTAAAATTGCCCGTATCCGTCGCCATTGCGATATACAGATAACGAGCCGATCGTTCGTCCGGGCGGATTCCGCAAAGCTGCATCAGCTCATAGATGACTTCCCCGACCGAAGATGCCTCAGCGATATGGTTCAATTGCGCATAGCTGTCATTCGTCACATGATGGTCGATGTTTGCCGTCATCGCCGCTTCTCTGAAGGGTTTTAAGCCTTTGCCAAGCCGAGCGGCATCCGCGCAGTCCACAGCAATTGCCAAATCGATGCTGCCGCTGACCGCCGCAGGATTGATTAATTCGTCGGCGGGAAAGAGTTCCTTATAGCGCGACGGCATCTCACCGTCACAGCAGATATAAACATCCTTCCCCATCTTTTCTATCATCGTTTTCAATGCGAAACTAGACCCCAACGTGTCGCCATCCGGCTGTATATGCGCCACAAGCATGATGTTGCGCGCCTTTGTTATCGCATCTGATATTTGCGTTAAACCCATTGACCTCTATACTTTCTTCAGCATCTCTGTAATTTTGCTGCTGTATTCGATTGATGTATCCAGCAGAAATGTGATTTCGGGCAGCCGCCGCATTCTCATCCGGTGCCCGATTTCATTTTTGATGTAATGCTCTGCATGCGTGAGCGTTTCGATCG
>JAEZNC010000035.1 GCA_023441905.1 Bacillota bacterium
CCGAGCGGTATGGAGATCACCAGCGCGCAGGGGCAGGAAACCACAAGAAACACAAGCGCTCTTCTCAGCCAATCCGCAAAGATCGCGCCCGGAATCAGCAGCGGCGGAAGCACTGCGAGCGCAAGTGCCGCAGCCACCACGGCGGGCGTGTAATAACGGGAAAACCGTGTCATAAACGCCTCGGTGGGGGCCTTTTTGTCCGCGGCATCCTGCACGAGCGTCAAAATCTTTGAGAGTGTCGATTCGCCAAAAGACTTGGTGACTTCAATTGTGAGCAGCCCGTTTTGATTGACCGAGCCTGCCAGTACCTCGCTGCCCGGCTGCACATCGCGCGGCAGCGATTCTCCCGTAAGCGCGGATGTGTCAAGCGCCGATTCGCCGCTTTTCACAATGCCGTCAAGAGGGATTCTCTCGCCGGGGCGAACGGCAATCACATCGCCGATGGAGACATCCTCCGGAGCTGCGCGCCGCAAGCCGTCCGGCGTTTGCAGGTTGGCATAATCGGGGCGGATGTCCATCAACGCTGTGATGGACCGACGCGAACGATTGACCGCGATATCCTGAAACAGCTCTCCGACTTGGTAAAAAAGCATCACGGCAACGCCTTCGGGGTATTCGCCGATGGTGAATGCGCTGATTGTCGCGAGGCTCATCAGAAAGTTTTCATCGAATACTTTTCCCTTGGTGATGTTTTTGAGTGCACGCAGCACCACCTCGCCGCCAACGAGAAAATAGGCACCCAAATACAGCAGAAGAGACAGCAGACCCGTTGCGCCGGAGAATATTGCAGCCGCGAAAAGCGCCGCGCCGAGGCCCAGCGCCGCGTAAAAAAGCTTGCGCTTGGTCGGCAGGGCAAAGGGCGGCGCATCCCGAGAATAGGAGACCTTGATATCCGGCTCGATTTCTTTGACAAGCCTGCCTAGCATCTGCAGCACGTGCGGCAAATCCTCGGCGCTGCGCGCGGTAACGGTAAGCCGCTGGGCCATGAGATTGAGTGTGGCGCTTTCAACGCCGTCGATCTTTGCCGTCGCTTCTTCGATTTTACGGGCACAATCTGCGCAATTCAACCCGCGCAGGTACAGCTGTGCCTCTTTTGGGTCGTTATGTTTTGTTGCTGCTTTCATTACAGTAATCTCCTAACAAACAAGTGAACAGTTGAACAAACATTCAAACGATAATTTTATTATATTCAAGATTTGCGAAAAGTCAACACGAAATACGCTTTTTTATCTGTATGATTGACAAATTAATGAATATGATCTATTTTGAAAGCAGACTTATTAAAAGAGGTTTAAAAAGTGGATACCGCGAGAGTCAAGCAGCTGAATAAAAAAGCATTACGCGCTCATTTAACCCGGAAACGGGAGGCCACCATTCAGGGACTCTCCAATCTGACGTCGCTAAGCGTGGTGACGGTAAAGACCCTGCTCACAGAAATGATTGATAGCGGAGAAGTGTTCGAAGGCCGGTATATTCCGTCGGGCGGCGGGCGACCCTCGCAGCTTTTTGTTTATAACGGCGCATACCGCCATGCGGTTGTGATTTACGGACATCAGAAAGACAGCAGAAATGCGATAAATCTGTTTGTCGTCAATTTGTATGGTGAATGCGTTTACCGTAAGCAGACTTTTTTGGACGACATACAGGTGGAAAGCTTTGCTGATATGCTTGACGAAGCGATTGCAGCGTATCCGGATACGGCCGTTATTGCTTTTGGGCTGCCGGGCTTTGAGGAAAACGGCGTGATTGCTGCCAACGATTACAGCGGCATTGTGGGCGACAGATTCATACCATTCTATCAGGCAAGATACGAGCTGCCCGTGGTTTTTTCCAACGATGTGAACGCGGCCGTGAAGGGATATGCCGAGTTGAACACAGATTTGCCGTGTCTCGTGGGCATCTATTTCCCGCGTATATATAGGCCCGGTGCCGGCATGGTGCTTAACGGGGAAGTCTATACAGGATCGCAGCATTTTGCGGGTGAAATCGGTCATCTACTGCCGGATATCGACTGGGCTCGCCTTGATTACAGCGACGGAGAAACCATGCGGGATGCCACGTCCCGGCTGCTCGGTATATACTGCCGCGTTCTCGCGCCGCATCAGTTTGTGCTTTACGGTGATTTTTTCTGCGTGGGTGATACAGAGAAAATCAAGCAAAAAACGCAGTCGCTGCTGAACGGGCAGTTTCGCGTGAATGTGGCGCTGTCGTCCGCGTTTGAGGCCGACTTTGAACACGGTTTGACCGCTCTCGCGCTCGAACATATACACGATATAAATCTTCTGGATTAAGAGAAAGGCAATCAATTATGGCGGTTTTATTGGTGATTATTTATGTCTCATTCATCAGCCTCGGGCTGCCGGATGGGCTGCTCGGTGCGGCATGGCCGGTGATGAGCACGGATTTCGGTGCTTCTTTATCGTTTGCGGGTGTGATTTCGATGATCACGGCGGGGGGAACCATTGTATCGAGCCTGTTCAGTGAGAGGGTTATCAGGCGTTTTGGCACGGGCCTCGTCACCACGGTCAGCGTGCTGATGACGGCAATCGCGCTACTCGGTATCTCTTTATCCGGAAGCGTGCTTTGGATTTGCATATTTGCGGTGCCGCTCGGCCTCGGCGCGGGCTCTGTGGATGCCGCGCTTAATAATTTTGTGGCGCTGCATTACAAAGCCCACCATATGAACTGGCTTCACTGCTTTTGGGGAGTGGGCGCATCGGCAGGCCCTATGGTTATGTCGTTTTTTATCGCAAAACAGAATGGCTGGAAGATGGGATACGGCATAATCGGCATTGTTCAGGTTGTGCTGGTGGCGGCGCTTTTCGCTGCTTTGCCGCTATGGAAGAGGGTTCCTGAACAAAGCGGCGGGGCACAGAATCAAAGCACCAAAACCATTCTCGGCGCAATCAAAATTCCCGGTGTGAAATCGGCCATGCTCATATTTCTTGTTTACTGCTCGCTTGAGATGACGATGGGCCTTTGGGGCAGCAGCTATCTGGTCGGCATCAGAGGCCTTCCGGCTGAGACGGCGGCGCAGTGGGTGTCGCTCTACTATCTGGGAATCACTACAGGGCGCTTCGCGTCCGGCTTTGTGTCGATGAGGCTGAATAACACCGTGATGATACGTCTTGGCATTTTCATCATTGCGGCGGGTTTGCTTGCCGTGTTGCTGCCGCTTGGCAATACGGGGGCCCTAATTGGCTTCGTGATGATCGGTCTTGGATGTGCGCCTATCTTTCCGTCGATGCTGCACGAAACGCCCGCGCGTTTCGGAAAAACGGATTCGCAAAAGCTTGAGGGGCTGCAGATGGCAAGCGCTTACACAGGCAGCACGCTGATGCCGCTGGTCGTTGGTGCGGCGGCCCAATCCATCGGCATTTATCTTTTCCCTTATTTCCTTTTGGTGATGTTTGTGACACTGCTGCTGCTCTCGGAGAACCTAAACCGCATCGTGCTGGCAAATAGAAAGGCCTCCTGAAGAAGCCTTGCAGATCGTTGACGTTATCCGTTTGTGAACGTCCAGACAGCAGGACATCAAAAACAGTCTGAAGGAGACAGCGGCACAGTACAAAAAGCCATTTTTCAGGCTCCTCAGACAGCTTCCCCGGCCATAGCCAGATGCCTGCACACGCGCAGATCGGATGGCGTTCCGTTCTGTTATGGGAGGGAGTGAAAGAACGCTTTCAGATCCGCTTTCTCCTCGGCTGTCAGCAGCCCGCGCTGCTTACCTTGCGCGGCACCGGCCAGTGCATACAGGCTCATGAGGCAGGCGTCGGGATAGAGCGTTTTCACACGCAGAAACGCGGGTTTCACGCCCGTTTCCATCAATTCGTCCACACATGATATGCCCGCCTCTTTAAGACGGCCCGCAAGCACAGGCCCGATGCCGGGCAGTTTTTCAATATCATTCATTCTTTTATGGTCCTTTCAGCCCATTCGGCGGCGCGTTGCAGCTCGCCGTCTTTGAGAGGGCCTTCGGATTCAAGGACGTAAAAACCGGTGGGATCCGTGTGGACAAAAGCACCCTTCTTAATCAGTTCTTTTTGAACTTTCTCCGCGGCGTAGCCAAACCATTTGACCATTCTTTTGAGCATAGCGGAATCCACTGTTTCCATGATTGCACGTGTATCAAAAGCGGCCGCGTGTTTTCCCTTGAGCGTACCGGCGGGCAGCCTTTTGAGCCATGCTGTCACGGCGGGTGTAGGGCGGAACGCACGGGTGGGAGAGCCTAAAAATACATGAGTGGCATCGCCCAAATCCGCCGCGCAGATATCGGTGATTTTGAACAGAGCACCGCCCGTGGCTTTGGCGATTTCATCGGCGATTTTTGCGGTATTACCAAAAACGGAGTCATAAATCACAATCGTTTTCATGAAAGCCTCCTCAACAATATTTTCGATATTATAACATGATGCCGACATATCATAAATAGCCTGTGGAATATTTTGGACCGAATCATATTAATCTGGTTCATATTGACAAACAACGTCACAATGTTTAAACTGAATATGAAAATGAAAACCGTTTTCAGATTGAGGTGAACGTGGTTTGGATAGCAAGGGAAAATACAATACCCGTCAAGGTGAACTCATCCTCCAATGTCTCAAAGAGCACACGGATGAGCATGTGACGGCTGATATGATACTCGGTTTCCTTAAAGCCCGGGGGGCTTCTGTGGGGCAGACCACCGTTTACCGCAACCTTGATAAGCTCGTCAATGAGGGAAGCGTGGTGAAATATCCGGGCGCGGAAGGCGTGGGTGCGTGCTATCAGTACCTCGCGCAAGATCATAGGTGTACCACGCATTATCATCTGGTATGCGCCGATTGCGGACAGGTGATTCATCTGCATTGCGACTACCTCGATGAAATGACGGCCCATTTGCTGGATCATCACCAGTTCAGCATGGACAAGTTTAAAACGGTGATATACGGGCTTTGCCGGTCGTGCGAAGCGGCAAGGCATAAAAAAGAGGAGAAATAACAAAGCCGTTTATTGTTTAACGGCGTTTTGGCTATATTGGAGGCATACGGTATCAAGCCACGGAAAATCAAGGAGACTGACAGAATGAAAAAAGTGTTGTTAATCGTCATCATTGCAGCTTTAATTGTCACGCTGCTCGGCTGCGCACCCGCCAGCTCTGCTGCGGATAATAACGGCAGCGGCTTAAATATAGTCACCACTATATTTCCGCCGTATGATTTTGCGCGCGCGATCACGGGCGGGAATGCCAATTTGACGATGCTGATCGATCCGGGTGCGGAGGTGCACACGTTCGACCCCACACCTGACGACATCATCAGCATACAAAACGCCGATGTTTTTATCTACACCGGCGGTGAGAACGACGCATGGGTCGATCAGGTGCTCAAATCGACTGACACAAGCCATATGACGGTGCTGCGGATGATGGACGCTGTGATACCCGTGGAAGAGGAAACGGTGGAGGGCATGCAGAGCGGGCATGAAGAAACCGGAGAGAGTGAAGAGGGGCCCGAATACGACGAACACATTTGGACGTCGCCTAAGAATGCGATGCTCATTATTGATTATATCGCCGACGCGCTGAAAAAAGCCGACAGCGCAAACGCGGCGGCATATGAAAAGAATGCCGCTGATTATATTACCAAGATCAGCGAGCTGGACAACGAGATGCAGGCCGTTTCGGATGCATCGCCAACCAAAATGCTGATCGTTGCGGATCGCTTTCCGTTCCGGTATCTGACGGAAGAATTCGGCCTGGATTACCGTGCGGCATTCGCCGGCTGCACCAGCGAATCAGAGGTCAGTGCGGGCACGCTTGCCTTTCTGATTGATACGGTGAGAGAAAGCGGCATTAAGTATGTCTATTATATCGAGTTCAGCAATCAGGCAGTGGCCAAAGCCGTCTGTGAGCAGACGGGCACGCAAATGCTGCTGCTGCATTCATGCCACAATGTGACGCGGGACGACTTTGAGACGGGCGTGACTTATTTACAGCTGATGCAGGGCAACCTTGAGAACTTAAAGAAGGGGCTAAAATAAAAAAATGGCGCTGATTCACTGCGAGAACGTGACCATGAAATATGACGGACAGACGGCTGTGGATGCCATCAGCTTTGATGTGGAGCCGGGTGATTATCTGTGCATCGTCGGCGAGAACGGCAGCGGCAAAAGCACGCTGATCAAAGGTCTGCTGGGCCTTTTAAAACCGGTGAGCGGGAAAATTACCTTTGACGGCATTGCCCGGCATGAAATCGGATATCTGCCGCAGCAGACGATGGCGCAGAGAGATTTTCCGGCGAGCGTCTATGAGGTGGTGCTTTCGGGGTGCCTGCGCCGCGGTTTTACGTTTTTCGGCAAAGGAGACAAGCGCCGCGCTCAGGACAACATGGCGCTTCTCGGCATCTGCGATATTCAGAAGAAATGCTACCGTGAGCTTTCGGGCGGCCAACAGCAGCGCGTATTGCTGGCCCGTGCGCTCTGCGCCACCAAAAAGCTGCTGCTGCTCGACGAGCCGGTGGCCGGGCTCGACCCCGTGATTACGGCCGAGCTTTATGCGCTGATCAAAGAGCTGAACCAAACCGGTATCACCGTGATGATGGTGTCTCACGATATCAGAAGCGCGGTGCAGTACGGAAACCGGATTCTGCACATGGCGATGCAAAGCGCGTTTTTTGGTTCCACGCAGGATTATTTGGCCACACCGATAGGCCGGAGGATGATGGGGGACTTTTGCGATG
>JAEZNC010000169.1 GCA_023441905.1 Bacillota bacterium
TCCGAAAGCCCGAGCGCAAGCGCCATCGACACGATAAAGCTCTCCCCGCCCGAAAGATTGCTGACGGGCCGCTTTTCGCCCGCCTGATCCATATCGATCACCGCGAGTTCGAGCGGTTTTAACGGCCCCGCTTCGTCGCGCACAAGAATATAGCGGCCGCTCATGCGCCCAAGGCTCTGGTTCGCAAAGCGCAGCAGCGCGTCAAACGTGATGCTCTGTGCCATACGGCTGAACTTATCGCCGCTTGCCGAGCCGATCAGCGCGTTGAGCTTCTCCCACTTTTCAACCGCCTGTTTTTGCGCTTTTTCCTGCGTTTTCAGCAGCTTAACCTTTTGCCGGTCTCCGGCGTTGTTTTTGAGTATAATTTCAACGATGGTTATTTGTTTCTTTTCGCCGTCGATATACGCTTCGATGGCTTTGATGACTCGGTCAAGCGTATCGGCATCCGGCCGCGCTGTCAGTGCCGCCGCCTCATCCGTAAAACGCCCGAACAGCACCATCACGTCATCATCATCTGAGACATTTATGGTGTTCGCCGCATCAGCGGCGGTCTGCTCATACAGCGTTTTAAAATTGACAGACAGCGCGTCGATATCACCCTGCGTGCGCGTGATGTCCTTGCCGTTTTGTATCAAGGCCCGTTCGGCCTGCTCCGCATGTTGGCGCGCCTGTTCTTTTGCGTTCTGGGCGGTCTGCGTGTCTTTGCGCGCCGCCGCTTCCTCCGCGTCGGCATTCTTGTCACCGAAGAGCGCTCTGCGCCGCGCCGTCAGCGCCTCCAGCTGTGCCTGCGCCTGCGCTTTGATCTGCTCTTTTGCGGCTTTGTCCTGCTGGGCTTCCGCGATGGCGCGCTTGCGGGTATCGATCATCGCAACGTCTTTGTCCACATCGCCGAACCTTGCGGTCAGTTCTCTCACGCTTTCGGCGGCGGCAATCTTGCCGCTTTGCAGTGCGCTCAAATCACGCAGCCGCTTCTCGGCATCTTCAATAAATCGGACAATCACGTCCGCTTCGTGCGGCCCCTCAAGCACCGCGAGCAAAGCCTTGTTTTGGTCCATAAAGCCCTGCTTTTCTGCAAGCTGCTCATTTAAATCGTCAATACGCAGCTCAGTTTCGCGCAAACGGCGCGTGATATCGTCCCTTTTCTGCTGGGCCTCATCCAGCGCCTGCTTGGCTCTATCAAAAAAATCATCGTCCTGCGCCTTGCCGGCATCGGGATGATGCAGCGCACCGCACAGCGGGCACGGTTTGCCGTCCTCAAGCTTGCGGCGTTCATCCCCAAAGCGCTGGTTCAGCAGCGCATATTCGTATTTGGCTTCAATCTCTTTATATGGCTCAACAAAATCCGTTTGCTCTCTGAGCAAGCCGGATTGCTGTTTTATATACTCCTCGAGCTGCCGCCGCGCCGTTTCTGTCGTCGCCGCTGCCTCCACGACGGGAAGCGCTTTTCTAAGCAGCTCCAAACGTGTACGCCAGTGCGCTTCGCCCTGTCGGGCGAGCAGCTCGTCAATTTGCGTCTCAAAAGCCGTCGCTTTGGCCGCCGCCGCGTCGAGCGCCGCTTTGGCTTTGGCGCGCAATTCCTCGCTCACATCGTCCGATTCATACAGCGCTTTGTACCGCTCACCGGCGGCGTTGGGCTCATATTTTTTGAATATCTGCAGCACCGCCTGCTTGTTCTCGTTGATCTTCACATCCGCGGCAGCCATCTCCTGCCCGATGCGCTTCAGCTCATCTGCCTTATACGATGCGCTTAAATCAAGCTCCCGCACCTCTTTGACCGTTTTAAAAAGCGCTTCCTGCTTTGCCCTTTGCGCCAGCTCCGCCTGTTCGGCGATTTTAAGCGCCTGCGAGCACCGCTCTTTCTCGGCTGCCAGCGGCTGCTCCACCTGCCTGTAGCGCTCGAGCTCACGCGTTAAATCGTTGAGCCGCTGGGCTGTGGTGTGGCACGTCTGAAAAGCGTTTTTAAGCGTTTCATGCGAAGCCACAGCCGCTTCAAGCTGCTTGAGTTCCTCCCGGCGCGCCGCTTCCTCCGCCTCGCTGAGCATCGGTGTCAGCTCAATCTGGCTGCGCGTTTCGGCCAGCCGCTGCTTTTGCTGCTGGGTCCGCTCATAAACGGCGATGGAAATGCGCCGGTATATATCCATATCGGTGATCTGCTCGAGTATGGCCGCGCGTTCGTTGGAGCCGGCCTGCAAAAATTCCGCGAAACGGAACTGCGCAAGCATGATGGAGCGCGTAAACCGTCCGTAGTCAAGCCCGCAGATCTCCTCGATCTTCTCATCCACCTCACGGATGCGTGCCGCCGCCACCTGCCAGGTGCCGTCCGCGCCCTGTATCAGCAGCTCGCGCTTCACCGCGCGGAAGGGTTTGGCCCCCTTGGCACGCTCGTGCACAAAAACGCTTTTGTAGCGCCTGCCGCTTGCCGTGAAAACCGCTTCAGCCCGGCAGTCTGCCGCGCCCTTGTTCATGAGCTCGTCGTGCATGTCGCTGATCGAATCGATGCGCGGCGTTTTGCCGTACAGCGCGAGACAGATCGCGTCGAGCACCGTTGTTTTGCCCGCACCCGACGGCCCGACGATGGCAAACAGCCCGCCCGCATACGCGCGGTCATTGAGGTCAATCTCAAAGCGCCCGAGCAGCGAGTTTAAGTTTTCGATGACGACCTTCTCTATGCGCATGTGTCCGCCTCCTCAAGCTCGCGGATGATCTCGTTAAAGCAGTCAGCCAGCGCTGAGACCTCGTCCTCCCCGAGCGCATCGGCACCGATGCAGCGCAGAAATACATCCTGCACCGACATGGATTTGAGAGACTGCGATTCGTCCGCCGCTTCGAGCGCGGCACCCGCCGCCGCTGTGTTGCGTATGCTGAGCACCTCGGCGCAGCCGCCGCTCAAGGCGTCCGCCACATCCGTGCGCAAATGCGGGCATGGGTCGCCGCCCGTGTATGTCACCTCGATCCAGACGTTTTCGCCCGCGAGGCTTTGCAGCTTCTCAAGGATTTCTTCCCGGCTGCCGCGCACAGCGGCCAGGCGCTGAAAAGCGGGAACGGGGATGGCTTCCACGCTGATCTCGTCATCCAGTGTGACTTCGAGCACACATTTTTCGCGCCCGAGCTCCGAAAAGCTCATGGGCAGCGGCGAGCCGCAGTAGCGGATACGCGGCTGTACGCCCACGGTTTGCGCGCCATGAATGTGCCCGAGCGCCACGTACTTGAGTTCCTCGGGGAATATATCCGCACCCACCTGTCCGAGGGTGCCCACATAGAGCTCGCGCACGCCGTCGCCCTCGGTGCGCACCGCGCCCTGGGCAAACAGATGTCCTGTCGCGATTACAGGCAGATGGTATTCAAGTGCCGCGTCCGTCACATCGCGGTAAAACTGTGCCGTCGCCGCGACGATCTTTTCGTCGGTGGACTGCGCTTCGTCCTCAAGGCGCACCATCTCATTCTTGCGCAGATACGGCACCGCGCAGCAGACGGCTTTTGCTTCGCCGTCCGCGCCGATCAGCGGGATCACATGGCGGCTGATGTCGCCCGGCAGCCCGATGGTATGGATGTGCAGCTTTTCGAGCACGCCCGCAGGCGCTTCAAGCATGGTGGGGGAATCGTGATTGCCCGCGACCACGACCACCGTGCGGCAGCATGTCCCGAGCAATGACGTTAAAAAATCGTAGTAAAGGCGCTGGGCTTGTCCGCCCGGCGCGCCCGTGTCGAACACGTCGCCGGAGACGATCAGCGCGTCGATATTGCGCTCAATCATCGTTTCTTTGAGCCAGCTTAAGAAAGCCTCGTGCTCGCTGTAGCGCTTTTTTGTGTACAGCGTGTGGCCGATATGCCAATCGGATGTGTGCAGTATTTTCATGCCGCCCTCCGGAATTAATATACTGTAAGAAATATAAGGTTTTTGTCTTTTTCATAGTAACATGAGAAAAAGGGGATTACAAACGAAAGAGATTTACAAAGCCATATTTATACGTTTACCTATTTTCTTTGTCTTCGGCTACATGTTTTCCGCTTAATTTTTATACATGAGGACAAATGAGTTTACTGCTTTTTATATGACGATTATAATATTGGCAGAAGCTTTTTACTTTAATTTAGACTCTTTGGAGTGATGATGTATTCAATAAGTTATATCAGCGAATCTTGGATAAGTATTGACTATGCCGATTCATTTCTCGATATCCGGCCTATGATACTGCTACTTAAAAGTATACAAAAAGATATTGGTGGTGAAATTGTAAGAGTTGATCAAGATGATGATGTTTTTACTTTGACCAACGATCAATACAAAAGCAAATTTCAATGGGATTCGTGTTTTGGCTGCAATGTTGTATTAAATAATATTAAAGATAAAAATAAGGTTATGAAGTGGCTGCAATTCTATTTGGATAATTTAAATAAATCGCTTTGACCCATGTTATAGCCTTTTTTTCTTGATATTATGTCATTGAAAATGATGGGGCTACACGCCGTAATTTGCAATACGCCATATGCCGTCGCTGCCCTTGGCAAGCTCAAACCGCCATGTGTAATCGCCCTCATCGAATGATGACATTTGGCGCTCATCGATTTTAACCTCGAAAACCGCCTCCACCACCGACGCCTCCCCGTCCGACTGCAGCTCTGTGCAGGATTTCAGTGTCAGCGTGGCGGATTCCTCCTGAGGCAGCGTCATGCTGTGGCCTTGCTCCATGAGGGCATTGATCGCCTCGGCATCACGGCTGTTGAAGCACTCAAAAAAGCGCCGAATCGTATCTTCCGCTGAGAGCTCGCCGGTCTGCTCCGTCTGTGATTCAACGGCGGTTTTGTTCTCTGAAACGAGATCTTCGGACGGTGCAATATCCTGCGTCTGGCACGCGGCCATCGCCAGCACG
>JAEZNC010000180.1 GCA_023441905.1 Bacillota bacterium
CAAGCATGAACATACAACGAATCAAACAGATACCGAGCCCGGATCAGATAGTCGAAGAAATCCCGTTTCCGGCGCATTTACAGGCGATTAAGCAGCAGCGCGATGAAGACATCAAGCGCATCTTTGAGGGCAGAGACAACCGGTTCCTGCTCGTGATCGGCCCATGCAGCGCCGACAGCGAGGATTCCGTCTGCGATTATATCGCGCGCCTCGCCAAGGTGCAGGAGCAGGTGAAGGAGCGCATCGTCATCATCCCGCGCATTTACACCAACAAACCGCGAACCACAGGCGAAGGCTACAAGGGTATGGTGCACCAGCCCGACCCGACCAAGGAGACAGATCTTTTCGAAGGCGTCAAGGCCATACGCCGTTTGCATATCAAGGCGCTCAGCGAATTCCATATGCCCGCAGCAGATGAGATGCTGTACCCCGAGAACTACGCATATTTAGAGGATGTGCTCGCTTACAATGCGGTCGGCGCGCGCAGCGTGGAAAACCAGCAGCATCGCCTCACCGCGAGCGGTGTGAATACGCCCGTGGGCATGAAAAACCCGACGAGCGGAGACTTATCCGTAATGCTTAATTCGATAAAAGCGGCGCAGATGGCGCATACGTTTATTTACAACGGCTGGGAGGTTAAAACGGCAGGCAACCCATATGTCCACGCGATACTGCGCGGCGCGGTCACTGCGGACGGGCGCAGCATACCGAACTACCATTTCGAAGACCTCTATCTGTTCTCAAAGGCATATCTGGATATGCAGCTGCAAAACCCCGCCATCATCATTGATACGAACCACGCGAACTCGATGAAGCGTTTTTACGAACAGCCGAGAATTGCGCACGAGGTATTGATGAGCCGTCAGTATGAGCCGATGCTCAAATCCATGATCAAAGGGCTCATGATAGAAAGCTACATTGAGGAAGGCAATCAGGCGATCGGCGAAAATGTCTACGGCAAATCCATCACGGACGCGTGCCTTGGATGGGCCGATACAGTCAGGCTCGTGACGTACATTGCAGAAAACATATAAAAGGACACTTTAGATGGACATCATTTTTGGTAAAGACAGCGTGACCTTTGATAAACTGAACGCATTTACGCTGCCGCAGTGCTTATGCTGCGGGCAGACCTTCCGATGGAAGCCGCAGGGCAGCGGCTTTTCCGGTATCGCATTGGGGCACGCCGTTTACGCGGAACAAAACGGACAGCGCCTGACTTTGCATGGCGTACCGCACAGCGCAGCGGACGATTTCGCGCGTTATTTTGATTTGGAGCGTGATTACGCGGCCATACAGCAAAGCTATATCAACGATCCGTTTCTGACGGAGGGCATTCGCTACGCTCAAGGGTTGCGCGTGCTGCGGCAGCCGTATTTTGAGACGCTGATTTCGTTTATCATTTCTGCGAACAACAATGTGGGACGCATCAGCCGCATTGTGGAAACGCTCTGTGAACGGTACGGAGAGCAGGTGTACGGCGGATTCGATTTTCCAAGGCCCGAACGGTTAGCGGCGCTCACAGCGGACGAGCTCAAAGCGTGCGGTACGGGCTACCGTGCCGACTATATCATCAATACCGCAAAAATGGTCTGCGAGGGGTTTGATTTAAATGGCGTCGCGGCAATGCCGTATGGGCAGGCGCGCGAGACGCTGACCGCGCTGCCCGGCGTGGGACTCAAGGTGGCGGATTGCGTCGCGCTTTACGGCATGGGCTTTTTAAGCGCGTTCCCGCTTGATGTGTGGATGCGGCGCGTGATTTGCGGGGTATACCACTACAGCGGCAGAAACGACAATGACTTGCGGCGTTTTGTGGACACCACTTTTGGTGAGCATGCGGGCATCGCGCAGCAGTATCTGTTCCACTACGCGCGGCACCATAAGGAAGCCGTGTGCGCGAGATAAACCAACCGGTACGCATTTTCTGATATTGAAGTTCATTTTCATTCAATTTTAAAGAAACTATGAACACTTGGTTTTGGCACGCCCATACAAGCGCATAATATGCTATGATAAGATGATCAAAGCACTTCAATTTGGTCAACGCTGATCATCATGCGGTCAACGCCGATCATCATGCAATATGTAAAACCAGCTGTAGTTATGCTATGTTTAGAATAGAGAGAAGGGAGTATTGCCTTTGAACGAATTTGCGAAAAAAATCAAGGAGGTTAGTTTTGCTGTACTGCCCATTGTGGTCATTGTCCTTTTGCTGAATTTCTTTGTCTATCCGATAGATACGGTCTTGCTCATTCGGTTTCTCATTGGGGCAGTTTTTATCATGATTGGTCTGTCGATATTCCTGTATGGTATTGAAATCGGTATCACACCGGTGGGAGACCATATGGGTAAGTTGATAACGAAGCCGAACAAATTGTACCTTGTGATATTGGGCGGGCTGTTTCTGGGGTTTTTTATATCGGTGGCTGAGCCTGATCTGCAAATTCTGGCGGCACAGGTGGATTCGGTGACGGCGGGAGCGATTCCTAAAATGACAATCGTTCTGATTGTGTCAATCGGGATCGCGGTGATGCTGGCCTTTGGCTTGGTGAGAATTGTCTATGGTGTTCCGCTGTACATTCTGCTCGCAATACTTTATTCTATCGTGCTTGTCTTATCATTTTTCACGACGCCGGAGTTCCTCGCCATATCATTTGATTCATCGGGTGCCACAACAGGTGCACTGACCGTTCCTTTTATTCTCTCTCTGGCCATGGGCGTGACCACAATGAAACGTGACAGCAAAGGAGCTGAAAAAGACAGCTTTGGCCTTGTGGCGATTGCTTCGACCGGAGCAATTATCGCTGTGATGGTGATGAGCATCATCACAGGCCAACAAGAAATCTACGGCGTGGCAGAGCCGCTTGCGCAAAACACCTCTTCCGTATTTGCTCCGTTCCTCGATCAGTTTACGCATTCAATTCCTGAAATCGCACTGGCGCTGCTGCCGCTTTTGATTATTTTTCTCGTATTCCAGTTTGTGAAATTAAGGTTGAGCAGGCACGAAGTGCGCAAAATATTATTTGGAATCGGCTACGCGTTGATTGGGCTCATTCTGTTTATGACTGGAGTCAACGCAGGATTTATGGACGTTGGCGCCATGATGGGTTATAATATAGCATCTATGAACTCGCCGGTGATAGTGGTTATCGTGGGCTTCTTGTTCGGTCTTGTCACAATACTGGCAGAGCCTGCCGTGCATGTGCTGACACTTCAGGTCGAGGAGGTCACCAGCGGTTCGGTCAAGCGGTCGTTTGTTTTTTCAGCCCTGTGCATCGGTGTTGGGTTCGCCGTTTTGCTGTCTATGCTGCGCATATTGATACCTGAGCTCATGCTTTGGCATATATTGCTTCCGGGATATTTGATATCCATAGCGCTTTCCTTTATCGGGCCGAAGCTGTTTGTGGGTATCGCGTTTGATGCGGGTGGTGTGGCCACAGGGCCTATGACAGCCACATTTATACTCGCGTTTGCTCAGGGCGCAGCCAACGCAATAGAAAGCGCTGACGTTTTGGTGGATGGTTTTGGTATCATTGCATTGGTTGCCCTCACACCGATCATCACGCTGCAGCTGTTGGGGCTGATTTATCAATACAAGTTGAAAAGAAGGAGTGTTTGATGGCTATGCACACTCAAAGCTCGGATTTTGCGCTGATCACTGTGATTGTCAATACAGGCGGCGGCAGCAAAGTATTAAATGTGGCAAAGAGTTTTGGGATCACGGGCGGAACGTTATACTTGGGGCGGGGCACAGTGAAAAACCGCTTTCTGGAGTTCTTTGAAATAAACGATGTTCATAAGGAAATCGTGGTTATGGTCAGCGAATCGTGTCTCGCGCACCGTGTGATCAGCGATCTTAATGAAGAGTTTCATTTTGATAAGAAAAACCATGGTATTGCTTATGTGATGCCGATCGCCCGTGTCCACGGGGTCAGCCGCTTTCAATGCGGTATCAATTCGAAAAAAGGTGTTGAAGAAATCATGTATCAAGCTATTTATGCGATTGTAGAAAAAGGAAAAGCTGAAGATGTGGTTGAAGCTGCTGTGAAGGCCGGTTCACGCGGAGGAACGATCATTAATGCACGCGGCTCGGGAATTCATGAGACCAGCAAGCTTTTTTCAATGGAAATCGAGCCCCAGAAAGAAATTGTGATGATCGTATCGAAAGCCGACAATACGGATAATATCGTTCAGAGTATTCGTGATGAGCTGCATATTGACGAACCGGGAAAAGGGATCATATACGTTCAGGATGTCACTCAAGCATACGGCCTGTATTAAAGCTTCTTACGGTTATGCAGGCGGCAGCGTACCAAAACGCATTGAATTTCCGCCGGTGCACACCATTAACTGCGGCTTCTTTGACAGGTGACTTAATATTGATTTAAGCAATAGTATTACTACAACTCTCAACGCTATGAGTTAGAAACAATCATATCAAACCAAATAAAAAGGGCTGCCCAACCGGGCAGCCCTTCGTGCGTCTTGTTATGCGATTGGCTTACTTGCCTTCTGCCAGTCCTTTGTAGAACTCGTAGCGTTCCTTGGCTTCCTTTTCGGCTTCGGCGAACAGGTCGTCGGCCACTTCGGGGAACAGCTTCTGCAGCGATTTGTAACGAATCTCGCTCTGAATGAAGTCCT
>JAEZNC010000216.1 GCA_023441905.1 Bacillota bacterium
AGAACATGAAATATTGCACCCATTGCGGAAAAGACTCGGACGACGATGCTTTATTCTGCACTGTTTCCGGCCAAAAGCTGATGGAGACACCGCAGCCGGAAGCAACCGCATACGCTGAAGCGGTCACGTCATTTTCCGGCACCCCCGCTTCTGATCCGTTCACGGATTCCCCGCCGATGGCAGCATCCCAATTCACCGATGCCCAGCCGATGGCCCCCGCCTTTCAAGGCGCGTCACAGGCCGCTCCGCCCTTGCCCTACCGCGGCGTTTTCCCCGAAGCAGAGCCTGCAGAAGAGCCGGTTTATAAATCCAAAAGCAAAAAAACCGCCCGGCCGCAAACCGGCGATCAACTGCGCCCTCATACGTTTGTCAACACGGGCATGGGGCTGATCCTCGCGCTGCTGTTGGTGTGCTCAGCGGTTTTTTTAAGTGTGATCACGCCGCAGTTTTTTGGATACACCAATTTGATGAACGCTGTTAAGCAATGTGCTTTATTTTCGCTGATCGCCATCGCGGCGACGCTGACCACGCGTGCGCACGGGCTCGATCTCTCAATCGGCCCCTGTATGGCCATGAGTTCTGTTGTTATTGCCCAGACAATGCTGTTGGGCGGGTCCGCCGTGAGCGGCGTGCTGCTTGCGGCATCGGCCGCCCTGCTGCTCGGCCTTATCAACGGTTTTGCGGTGGTGTTTTTTAAAACACCCGCTTTTATTGTGACGCTGGCCTCCGGCCTCGTCGTCGGCGGTGTGAGCACGGCATTAACCCAAGGCCAGATGCTCAGCGCCCAGTTTACCGGCAGAATCGAATATTTTGGGTCAACCAGCATCATCGGTATACTCGCCCTGCTCGGTATCGCTTTCATACTCGGCTTTCTCTATCACTTGCTGACCAGAATCGGAAAACCGTTTGCGGAAAGAAAAAACACTCATACCACGGTGTCCTATATGTTCGCATATCTGGCCAGTGCTGAAATTGCGGCGGCAGCCGGGTTTGTATTGCTAGTGCGCTTTCAGACTGCCACATCGGCGGCGGATTTACAGTACACCGCGTTTATCATATTTGTATTCGCGCTGCTCACATCCAGCAGGGTGCTCGATAATAAATTCGCTCCCGTGCTGTTTGCGCTGGTACCCGGCATCGTCTGGGGCCTCATCAACAACGTTTTTCACCTGTGGGGCGTTTACTCCTTTTATCAGCCGGTTATCTACAGTGCTCTTGCGCTCATATGTCTGATGATTGCGCTGCTGAGCCGCTACAGAAGCAAAAAAAATATCGCTGAATAGATCATTTTGTTAAATCATGTGTTATAATACATGTCAGAAGTAAACAATGATTAAATGAGGAATGACGGATTGACGAGCGGATTTCTTGCGCTGCACGGAGCGAAATCGAGGAATAGCAGCGCTATTTTGAGATTTCAGCGACACAGCAGAGCGCGGAAGCAGCCGTCAGGACGGCGTTTCGAATTAATCAGCGTTTACAGAAGGGGATGATGCTATGAGTCTCACAGTCTCCAGTCTGTCAAAGTCGTATTATAACATATACGCCCTGACCAACAGCGATGCTTACAAAGCACATGCTGTGGATTCTTCGGCTGTGTCCAAAGCAAAATTCAACGTCGCGGATATAAACACGGCGTTTGATGCGCTGACCAGTGATTCGAATTTCAGCACAATCGGCAGCATATCCGGCTACGCGAAGGATCTTCTTAAGCTCAGCCAAATCAAAAATACGGGCACAAGCGGCTCTCCGACCAGCAATGTGGTCAGCCTGATGGCGGGCGATACCGATATGTTCAGCATGCTTGATACGAGCGCGGTCAACGCGCAGAAGGTGAAAGAAGCGCTGAGCCGCACACCGTCCACCGGCGATACCAAGACGAAAAACGCCATTTCGGCCTACAGCAGCTTCGTTTCGGCTTATACACAGTTTGTTGAGAACAATGATGACAGCCTAATCAGCGTGCTCTTATAACCAAAGTCATATATGCGGCTGAACTGGGCCGATTTTTCATTTCGTTTACAACAGCATAGCCAGCATCATCTTCACAGCCTGTGTGTTCACATGCGTCCTGAATTGTGCTTCATCCCGCAGCAGGCTCCGCCCCGAAAAATAGATGGACAGCTCACCGATGATATAGCAGTGCACATTATGCAGCATAAACTGCATCTCTTCCTCACTCACGGTTCTCCCGTTCATCTGGCGTGAGATAGACGAGAGGGATTGAATCATGTCATCCACAGTGCTCACTGTCAGGTCATAATGGTGCGTGGGCCGCGGGCTGCCAAGCGGCTCAAACCAAGCGAGGGAAAACCACCCCTTATGCGCCAGATAGAAATCCACAAAGCCGCGAAAAAAAGCGGCGAGCTTCTCTTCCGGCTCCGCAGCGCTGTTGAGGCCATTTTCAATGCAGCCTTGCAGTCGCAGCATAATCGCTTCCTGCGCTTCCCAAAGCAGCGCGTCAAACGAATCGAAGTAGTTATACAGGTTTGTATGCGCGCAGTTGAGTTCGCGCGCGATATCGCGAAAGTTAATTTTTGATTCGCCTTGATCAAGTAGTCCCAGAGCAGTCTCGATCACGCGGTCTTTGCTAATGCCCTTTGCCATGGATGCCCCTTCATATCATTTTCTGCATATAAACCACATCAAACGGCACGCCGTTTTTGCGCCCTATGCTTTTAAGCGTACCGCAGACAGCAAACCCTTGCTTGCGGTGAAACGCAAGGCTGGCCTCGTTGAGCGAGCTGATGCTGGCAAGCAGCGTTTCAATATTCTTTTCCTTGGCTCCTTTGATAAAGTACGCCAGCATTAATGTGCCGAGTCCCTTGGCTGCATAATCGGGGCTTAAGAAATAGGAGACTTCCGCCGTGTGCGAAAACGTGGATATCGGGCTGTAAGCGCGCAGACCGCCAAACCCCACCACTTTGTCGCCGTCCACGGCCACCGCGTTCGGATACCCTTGGTATGAGGCCATCAGCGCAGTGTAAAACGCTTCGGGCAAACGCGTTTGCGGATAGGCCGCGAAGCTGTGCTCCACATAATGGTTGAAAATCTCCATCACCGGCTGTGCGTCACCGGCCTCCATCGGCCGCAATTTGATATCAGGCTGCATTGTTATCCCCTTTCTATTACCATTGGTAATGACTACTGGTAATATTAGCGGAATATTTTGTATTTGTCAATACCATGCTCAAACAAAAAAGCATGACAAAAGAAGAGGAAGAGAGGACAACGAAGTTGTCATGCTGAGCTTGTCGACTACGAAGTGGATTAGCATCCCGCGGCAAAGAGCGAAAAGCTTTGAGCAAGAAGAAACATGTGTCACCCTGAGAGAAGCGAAGGGTCCCACGGCAAAGAGCGAAAAGCCATGGGATACCTCTCTGCGTTATCACTCCGCTCGGTATGACAAAAGGGGCTTTGAGCAGGCAGCGGCTGCGAAGTGCAGCCGCCTCATAGGTGTTGTTTTAGCCGATTGCCGGTACGGTGGAAAGCCCCTGGCACAGCATCTCGTCGGTATACTCAAAGTCCTCAAGGTTGCCCGCAAGGTATTCCTCATACGCCGCAAGGTCGAAGTTGCCGTGGCCCGAAAGGTTGAAGAATATCGTTTTGGCTTCGCCGGATTCTTTGCATTCAAGCGCCTTCTCAATCGCATACGCAATCGCGTGAGCCGATTCGGGCGCGGGCAGTATGATTTCGCTCTTGGCAAACTGCACCGCCGCTTTAAACACGTCCGTCTGCTGCACCGCCGCCGCCTTCACATAGCCGTCGTGATACAGCTGTGAGAGCAGCGCGGAATCGCCATGGTAACGCAGACCGCCCGCATGAATACCGGCGGGAATGAAATCGTGCCCGAGCGTATACATCATCGCGATGGGTGCCATTTTGGCGGTATCGCCGTAATCGTACGCGAACTTGCCCTTTGTCAGCTTGGGGCAAGCCGCGGGCTCGACGGCCACATAGTCGGTCTTGGTGCCTTTCGTCAGTGTCTCGTGCATAAACGGGAACGAACAGCCCGAGAAGTTGGACCCGCCGCCGTTGCAGCCGATGATGATATCCGGGTATTCGTCAATCAGCTCAAACTGTTTTTTGGCTTCAAGACCAATGATGGTTTGATGCAGAATCACGTGGTTGAGCACGCTGCCAAGCGCGTAATGCGTATCCTCTCTCATCGCCGCGTCTTCCACGGCTTCAGAGATCGCGATGCCGAGACTGCCGAGCGAATGCGGGTCTTTCGCGAGTATCGAGCGCCCCGCGTTGGTTAATTTCGACGGGCTCGCCACCACGTTCGCGCCGTATGTCTGCATCAGCGTTTTGCGGTACGGCTTTTGCTCGTAAGATACGCGCACCATATACACGGCACACTCAAGGCCGAACATCGCGCACGCAATGGAAAGTGCGCTGCCCCACTGCCCTGCGCCCGTCTCAGTGGACAAGCGCTTAATGCCTTCAATTTTGTTGTAAAAAGCCTGCGGCACAGCGCTGTTGAGCTTGTGGCTGCCCGACGGATTGTTGCCTTCGTATTTGTAATAGATTTTGGCGGGCGTATCAAGCGCTTTTTCGAGCCCGTACGCGCGCACGAGCGGCGACGGACGAAACTTCGCGTAGATATCCCTGACTTCTTTGGGAATGTCAATAAACCGCTCGGCCGACATCTCCTGCTCGATCAGCGCCTTGGCAAAAAGCGGCTCCAAATCGGATGCGGCAGCAGGCCGCTGCGTCATCGGGTGAAGATACGGCTGCGGTTTGTTCGGCATATCCGCCATGATGTTGTAATACTGCTTGGGTAATTCGTCTTCGGACAGATAGATTTTGTTCGGGATGGATTTGCTCATGACTCGTCTCCTCTAATCTTGTTATTTTTGAGTCGTCAAGAATAACATCGCTCTTCTCAACTCATTTCTATGCATTCTCTCTCGTCTCGATATCTAGTATATGTCATCCTCTCAGTATATGTCAATATGTCTCCGCCGATCCGTATATATCTGTCGTGTGCCAGCTTGCAAAATGCTTTGCAGACGTATAGAATAAAAACGACCATCATATCGACAACAGACTGGAGTCAGCCATGCAGCAAAAATCCGTCACCAAAAAGCTCCTGTTCATCATGATACTGTTTTTCTGGTTTGCACAGTATGTCTACATCCCATATCATACGCCGTACTTGCTCTCTCTCGGTGCCGCATCCTCGTTCGTAGGCATCATCGTGGGGGCATACGGGCTTGCTCAGGTGTTATTCCGCATCCCGATCGGTATTTTTGCCGACAGCAAAGCCGGGCAGAAAAAGTTAATTCTCATCGGCCTCGTATGCTCGACGGCAGCATCGGCCATCCGGATTTTATTTCCGTCCCCCGCCGCGTTTCTTGTTGCCAATTTTTTTACGGGCATCACTTCGGCCACTTGGGTATCTGTCACCGTATTCTTTTCTTCGTTGTTTGAGCCAAGTGAACTGAAAAAAGCAATGGGACTCTCGATTGCGGGCAATAACGGCGGTATTTTGCTCGGCTTTATTGCCAGTGCCTATATCAGCAGCAACCTTGGCATCACGCTGCTGTTTGCCGCCAGCATCATCTCCGCATCCTGCGGGATTATCACATTGCTTTTCATCAAGGAATCGAATCCCCGGAACAAAGAGACGGAGAAGATCAATTTATTAAGTCTGCTGAAAAACCCGTCTCTGCTGTTCTTTTCTTTTCTTGGCCTGCTGATGCAGGCGGTGGTCTTTTCAACATCGATGTCGTTCACAACATCCTATGCCAAGCTGCTTTCCGCCAGCGATGTTGAGCTTGCGCTGAGCATGATTATATTTATACTGCTCTCTGTGGCGGCCTCCCTGATGATCGGCTATGCAAAAAGATGGAGCAACAAAACGATGTTCATCTTCTTTTTCGGCTGTTTCCTCGTGTATTGCGCGTGTCTTCCGCTTTGCACCGCCATGTGGCAGCTTCACATCCTTCAGGCGGTGTGCGGCATTGCCAACGGCGGCGTCATGTCGCTCGCGATGGCCTGCGCCATGGAGGGTGCGCAGGAAGGCAGCCGGTCCACCACGATGGCTATTTTTCAGGCGATCTACGGTATCGGTATGACGCTCGGGCCGATTCTCATGGGCGTGCTGGTGGACGGCTTCGGCTATACAGCCGGGTTTTTAAGTCTCGCAGGGCTTTCCGCTGTGGGCATCGTCGCCGTCATGCTGAAAATGAAGGGCAATGTCTATTCAAGCAGGCGAAACATACCGGAAAAATAAATTGGCTCATCATCCATCAATATCCCTTTTGCCCGCCCAGCGTCCTATCAGACAATCCTGCTAGGCAGCCGCTATTTATTCTTGTTTTGCGCCCATATTATTGCTATAATGTTTAATTGTCATAAACCGATTTAAAGGAGAAACACGACATTGAAACAGCTGACCAGTAATGAGCTTCGGCAGATGTATTTGGATTTTTTCGCGTCGAAGGGCCATAAGATTATTCCCTCCGCGTCACTCATACCCGAGAACGACCCCACCGTGCTGTTCACCA
>JAEZNC010000260.1 GCA_023441905.1 Bacillota bacterium
CCCCTCAACGGACGGACTACGGCGATATTCGCCGGTGCTCTGCCCAGCATATCATTGGCTTCATCGCCTATGGCAATCAATTCTCCGTTATTTTTGTTAACCGCAACAATTGCGGGCTCGTTGAGAACGATTCCCTTCCCATTGACATAGATACGTACATTGGATGTTCCAAGATCAATGCCTATGCTGTCGTTATCCAATAACCTCATGAATTTCTTAACCCCCAGAATTTACAATCACTTATTTCCGTCCAAGTCCTGTTGCCCGACGTCCACCTCAGTTGAGCGGACTACGCATCTTTCTCCTCCGACTCGGGCTGATAGAGAACTTTTCGTATATCAATTCTCGTTACCCCGGACGGAACGGCCCACTCAATCACATCGCCCTCCCTGAAACCGATAATCGCAGTCCCTATCGGCGACAGTATTGATATTTTATTTTGCGACATATCCGCTTCTTGAGGATAAACCAATGAAACCGTTTCCTCTGCGCCATCCAGCAGCAATAAAACACGAGAATTCATGGTGATCACGTCATACGGAAGCTCACTTTTATCCACGACCTCGGCACGCTTTAATTCATTGTCGAGATCAAGCACATGTGGTTTGTTTTTAGCATCGTCAATTTCACCATCCACAAGTTTTTTCAGCTTTTTAATATCTTCTTCCGTTATAATGATCCTACGAGACATATGATTATACCTCCTTTTATTGCCACCACTATTCGGCGGTATTTGGTTTTCTTACCCGATTTCTACATCGAAACATCATAGCAAAAGACATCCCGCAAGCGGAATGTCTTCACCACTCATTGTACTATATTCAACATGATAAAGTATTCTCTATGATTTGTCAACAGAGGTTGCGGTTTCCATTTAATTGAATGCATGTATTTTAATATTTCTCATGTTATTTAATTCTTTGCTCGATACGGCGCTTCTGCAGACGAAAAAGCCGCAGGCCGTAGCGCTCGCGGCTTTAATCTTTCGATTCATCAATTAAACTGCAGCACCGTTAAAAGGATCCCACGAGCTTTTCAATCGCCGTGATTGCATCCTGTTCGTCCTTGCCATTTGCAAAAATGTATATTTTCTCGCCCTGCTTGATACCCAGCGACAATACACCCATAATGCTCTTGGCATTGATTTTTTTATTGCCCTTTTCCACAAAAATCTGCGAAGAAAACCCACCCGCAATCTGGACAAACATGGCTGCTTTGGAAGCTCTTAACCCGTCGGCGCTGGTAATCATCAATTCCTTTGCCTGCATGCTACTCCCCCCTTGTCATTTTCAGGTGTTCTGCAATGCTGTTAAGCTTGCGCAGTCTATGATTAATACCCGATTTCGATTCCGCACCCAGTAATACAGCCAGCTCATCGAGCGTCGCTTCAGGATAATGAAGCCGCGCTTCGGCCGCGGCTTTGAGTGCGGGGCTCAATTTCTCAAGCCCCATATGAGTTCGGATATATTCGATGCTCTCCTGCTGCCTGACGGACGCATTGACGGTTTTGGAGAGGTTGCCCGTCTCACAGTTCACTTTGCGGTTCACATTGTTACGCACGCTTTTTAGTATACGGATATTTTCGATATTTAATATCGACGAATGCGCGCCCATCATTGTGAGCAGCGTGACAATGGCATCGCCTTCTTTAATATAAACCACAAAGTTTTTTCCCCTGGGTATCAACTTTGCGGGTACACCAAGTTCTACTATTATATTCAACAAACCCTGCGCAAATTCCTTTTGTCCGCATACAAATTCCATGTGGTAGTGTTTTTCGGGGTTTGTGATGGAGCCTCCGCCCAGAAAAGCCCCGCGCACAAACGCAATCCGGCAGCAGCGTGCTGATAAAAAAGCGGTATCCGCACCATACTCGAACCCTTCAGCTCCCAGCACATGAGTATCCATCGCTACCATACGCGCCGCTTCCTTGATCACGGTCAGCGAATAAATATGATTATGCTTTAATTGGTTGGTCTGCATCTGCGTTTTGGCCTGAATGCCGTAAAGATTCTTAATCAGCGCGAACCCCCTGCGCGCCACTGCGGCGTTCTCGGTATCGATACGCAGTGAAAACGCGCCGCCCGATATGCTGATGGAACCGGCGGTATGAATGAGCCCGCTGAGCTCGGCCATCTCACAGCATTCCTTGCCCGTACTCGTCCGGCACACTTCGGCCTTGGCCATGGCGGAAAATGACATATGTTAATACCCGTACCCGATATCGCGATGCTCAAGCGTCACGTTATGGCCCTGCTCACAGAGCACGCGATACATCTCTTCGGCAATCACAACACTGCGGTGAACGCCGCCCGTGCAGCCGATTGCAATCACGAGCTGCTTCTTATCCTGCTCGACATAATAAGGTGCCAAATAGTTGACCAGTTCATTGATCTTATCTAAGAATACACGCGCACGCGGGAAAGACAGCACATAATCTTTCACTTCTTTTTCACGCCCGGTATGCTCGCGCAGGTTCTTTTCGTAAAATGGATTGGGTAAGAAACGCATGTCAAACACCATATCCGCATCAATCGGAATACCGCGTTTGTATCCGAAGGTCGTGACGGTGATTTTGATGCCCTGTTCCCCCTTCTCGCTGTACATCCGGTCTATTGTTTCACCGAGTTTTTTTATTGAATACGTGGACGTATCCATGATATTGTTCGCAATATCCTTGATCACCTTGAGTTTCTCGCGTTCCTTAAATATACCCGTCATGATCGTACCGTCGGGTGAAAGCGGATGGCGCCGTCTTGTTTCTTTGAAGCGCCGCACAAGCACCTCGTCGCTCGCGTCCAGATAGAGGATGTCAAGATCGATCTTCATCTCCTTTAGACACTTTATCGCCGGAAAAATGTCTTCAAACATCTCGCCCATGCGCATATCCGCCACCGTGGCAGCCTTGTCGATCTTTTCCCCTTCCATGCATATCTGCGCAAATTCGGGGATCAGCTTGGGCGGCAGGTTGTCTACGCAAAAATAGCCCGTATCCTCAAAACGCTTAAGCGCCTGAGACCGGCCGGCTCCCGACAGCCCTGTAATGATCACAAACTTCATTTCAATCCTCCGATATATTGGCAATACGGCTTGGCAGAATGCCTGCCTTCCGTGCGATCGTTATCGCATTTGGCACGAGCCCCACGGCCGATGGGCTGTGCGCGTCGCTCGACAGCACAAACCTTACATCCGTTTGCGCTGCGATTTTAAGATCCTCAATTTTAAGCTCACCATGCTTATTGTTGATTTCAAAAAGAGTGCCGTAATCCGCGCAGGCCTGTGCGAGCCGCCGGTAATCAATAGGTACGCCATAGCCCGGATGCGCCACAATGGTGATCCGGTACCGCTGTATGGCGCGCATAAAAGCTTGCGTTACGGCATCCGCATGGCGGTTGCCCCGTAAAAAGGTCCATGCCGTCTTCACATCACGGCAGACGGCTGTTTTATGATACCCGAGTATTAAAAAATCAAAACGGCCCTTTGGCATATCCACGCTGCCATCCAGCCCTATAAGATTGAGCTCGATGCCAGCCTTCACCTCAATGCGCCCTTCAAACCGGCGCTTCGCAGCGGCGATGCTTTCAAGGTAATCGTCCACTTTTCTTTTTTTGACACCATACACCGCATGCGCTATGCTGTGATCCGCGATGCCCACCGTCTGCAGACCCAAGGCAAATGCCGCCTCCGCGTTATCATCCACAGAGCCTGTCCCATGACTGTGCACCGTATGCGTATGGTAATCGGCAATCAGCTTCATCGTTCCCCCATGATCTTCACTTCGGGCTCCAGTTTCACACCGCAGTGCTCGAAAACGCGTCTTTGAACCTCTTCAATCAGCGCTATGATGTCCTCCGGCGTCGCACCCCCTGCATTAACC
>JAEZNC010000274.1 GCA_023441905.1 Bacillota bacterium
CGCGATCGATTTGGGGCTGTATCTCTGTGAAAAGATCGCGGGCAAAGAGGTGCGAAAGAAGATACAAACGCAGATGGATTACAGCGCGTATTGCTGTGAGTAAGAAAGCAAGCCATTTCTATTTCATGTTCTCCCGGCAACGGGAGATACAAAAGCTCTGGGTATGATGAGATTATCTTGTGCATTCGATCATTCGGGCTTTATACAAAACAAAAGTTCTCCGCCGGGGGAAAGTGACCGAAGCCGAATGAGGGATATTTGCATATTAGAATCACACCCCATCAGCCGCCGGGCGGCAACAACTTTTCCTCGAAGGAGAAGCCTTTCGATTTTCAACAGTTAGAATTCCGCAAATGCGCCCAAGGGGTTAATGCCCAAAGCTATTGTCATATTTTCTTCTCTTCACCCACTCTGGCGCTGCCGGATTTATTGTAAGACCCTTTGTATTCCACGATCCCAATGTCGCAGCCGTCGCCGATTGTGATGTACGTGCCGCGGACGGCCTTTGCCGTGGTGTTTTCGAGTATGATCCGCTCGCCCTCAATGAGGTCCGCTTCGAGGCGCGGGCTGTGCGTGCCGAGCGTCACGATGGAAATGAGGCTGAACCCCTTCGTGCCGTTCATCACAGTGATGGATTCGCCGCCGATTTCTTTGGCTTTGCTTGTGCTCCAATCAAGGTGAATGTCAACATTTTCGGCGTTTAAGAGGCCGTCCACGTCAAAACGCCCCGTCGAGCTGAAGTTTTCCGCACTGACATCGCCTTTTATTTTCACGGAACCGCTGACCTTCACGGTTTGTGCCTCGAGGCCGCTTTTGGCCGTGGCTGAGCCGGATATCGATGTCTCGCCTGCCTTGACCTTGGCGTTGAAATTGGCCGAGCCGCGCACTTTCAGCACGTCCGTGATCACTTTGCCGGCCATATCACCCGAGCCGTTCACAAACATCTGCTTGCAGGTCAGCGTGCCGATGACGTCGCCGGAGCCGTTGATCACAAATTCTTCACAGTCAAGGTCGCCCGTGATTTTACCGCGACCGAAAATTTTGACGGATGCAAACTTTCCGCCCGGCACGCTGCCGTACCCGCTGATCTGAAGATCAGCAAGCTCTTCTTTTTGATTCATCTATTTTCCTCCTCAAACATTTTTAATTTCAATTCTTCGGTGACGGCCGGCAGACTGATACGGCTTAACAGCCGCATGTCTCTATCAAGGCACACCGCGCTTCCGGCGGGAACCGCGAAGCAGCAAAAGCTGCCGAGCTTGCGCGCGAGGATGACATCAAAAGACGCGCCGTCAAAGCGCAGAAATCCTGTGCGCAGCAAGTCGAGCACGATCCGTGTTTCGTCGAGGCTGACGCTGCCCGAGACGAGCAGGCTGTTGAAAACATAAATCAGTCGTATTTCGCTGAAATCGAAGCGCGTGATGTCGCCGCAATCCTTAAGATAAATATCGAGCACGTCGGACGACACCAGCCCTTTGCCCTTTATTTCATCATACGACAGCGCCGCATCGCCCTGAGCGGGCGAGAACACTTCGGCAATATCATCAAGAGAGACATCCTCTTTCAGGTTCTTTATTTTTTCGATGCGCGAGAGCACCTTGGCCCGCGGGAAAAAGGTTTCCTGTCCTGTATAAGTGGATTTGCGGATAAACCAGTCTTCCGGAATCAGCCCTTTGCGCTTCCAGCGGTAAAGCTGGCCGTATGAAATATCCGCGCGTTCAAGCAGGTCCTTCTTGGATATCAGTTCTTCTTCCATTTGCTGTTCCCTCCCAATCCAGAGCGTAACATAACACTGTTACGCTTGTCAATAAAAAATTTCTGTTACTGGCTAATAACAGAAATCAAAAGGATATCACGTGAAATAAGTGAAGAGAAAAAGATGAATAATGGACTCCTAGTGACTAGGTATCATCAGAGTACTCCAAGACATCGCAGGCAGCTGCACGCTGAGCGTGTGCCCGTCCGCGCTGATGGTGACAGCCTTCGGCTGCGCATTCTGGTTCTGCAGCTCAACCACAAGGCTGCCGTCTGGGTTCAGGAACGCTACGGCATCCTCGGCACGGCCGATATCCACATAATATGCACCCGGCGCCACATAATACGTAAAATGCTTGAACGCATAAAACATCGGTGTGCAGGTGACTTTGCCGGTGGTTTTATCCACGGTAATTGCGGCGTTTTGAGGCCACGGGTTTTGCGAATCGATGCTCTTGCCTTCCTCATCGAGCACCATATTCCACAGGAAATAGGCATTGACGCCCTGGTCGAAATAGTCCTTGATCAGGTTCCATGTGTAAATACCGTAGGCCCAGTCGTTCGGCGGACGATCCGGGTTATAGCCGGGCTCCCAGTTGTGATTGCCGCACTTTGTTTCGGTTTGATAGATTTGCTTATCGGGGAACATGCCACGCGTTTGGGCGACAGCGTCCAGACCGCTCCATTGATATCCCACAATGGACGTATATTTATTAACATCGGGGTCGTTTAATAGCTTCGGGTATTTGACAAATTTTCCGTCGTCGAACGTGCCGAGCATAATTTCGGCGTCCACGTTGTTCGCCTCAAAAAGCGGCCCCAGATGTTCCGCGACGAATGTGCGTATCTGCGCGGGCTTCCAAAGGCAGGTCGGGTAGTGCCGCTCAATGTCGGGTTCGTTTTGCACGGCGACGGCATAAAGATTGATACCTTCCGCTTGGTAGGCTTCCACAAAACGTTCCAGATACAGCGCATAGGCGTCATAGACCTTTGGGTCATCCTTCATGCTGCCGCCGTCATACTCACCGTTGGTTTTCATCCAGGAGGGCGGCGTCCAAGCGGAGCCCCAAACCTTGAGGTTCGGCTGATATGCCATGGCGGCCTTAATATACGGAATCAGGTATTCTTTATCCCGGTCAATCGAAAAATCGTTCATTTCGTAATCGCCGTCGGTCTCATTCAGCGTATAGTGGGAAACGGCATAATCACTCGCGCCGATGGGCACACGACCGAGATTGAATTTTGCGCCGTCAACGGGATCGAACATCGCGGCGATTACAGCGTCTTTTTCTTCGGGCGTCAGCACGGAAAGCGCCTCCCAGCCTTTTTCATTGAAAGCGCCGCCGAACCCTGTGATTTCCTGCTTTAGCTTTGTTGTATCGATGGTGATGTCGGCTTTTGAAGAGCCTTCTGAAACGACCGGTACCGGCTCACAGACCTGCCAAGGATCGTTTTGAGTGGAACACATCCAATCGGCGCTTACAAATTCTTCGGCCGGTGCGGCGGTATCTGCAGAATCTGCGGGGGTGACGGTTTCTGTGATGACAGCGGTTTCCGTCGGGCTGCATGCAGAGGCAAAGAACAGTGCGAAAATAAGACCGGCAACCAGAAATTTTTTCAAAGTCAATACCACCTTATCATTGTTATACAGCCATCATACCATGCCCGTTTCGATAGAGAACACACTATTCTTACCGTAAATAAGTACTTTTTTTACCTATCGCAGCAAAATTGGCAATTTACTTACGAAAACGTTTAAGAAGTGAGAAATCTTACGAAAACAGGTATGCCAGAAAGGCGATCCCGGTTGATCGGGCCTTTGTGATATTATTAAGTACGCGGTCTTGTTTGCGCTTCATTTCAGACTGCCGTCAAAGTTATAAAATACCGGATCAAGCTTATGCGAGGGCCGAGTCCGTCCGTTTCGGTGAAGAGCGAGGCGATAATGGCAAGAGGTGAGGATACGGCAGAGAGCATCACCCGCTTCATCGCCGCTTGCTGATATTCATTCTATTTGCGTGATCGGCAAAACACACAATGTGCTGCGCTTATGAGGGAAAATCTGCGGTGTATTGACCGCTATAGGAAATACTGCCCGTCAATTCTGACGGTGGCACCGCCGCCGAATAGCAGACGGCCTTCATGCATCTGCAGCCTCACGGTATTGAAAGCGCGGTTGTCGCCGCCCTGTTCAAGAGCGACGGCGCTGCCGTCCCAAAGCCCGTTTTTGCGCATATAATGCCCGAACGCGCTGTTGCCGGAACCGGTCGCGGGGTCTTCAAGGTACCCGAAACGCGGCGCGAAAACGCGCGTGTGCGCGTGAAAGCTGCTGCCCTGCGTTTGCATGGAGAATATAAGGACGATGTCGATTTGGGCGTTTTCGCAGAATGCTTTGAGCTGTGATTCGTCGGGATAGAGGCTGATTTCGTCCGAGAGGCTGCAAACCGGCACGATCAGCGTCCTAAGTCCTGCGTCAATCACATCGAGCGGGTACTCATCTATCAATCGGCTTTCGGCGAGACCCAACGCCTGCGCCACATCCTTTTTTGTCAGCGCCGTGCCGATGAAAACAGGCTCAGGCGCAGCGATATAGACCGCGTCTTCGTCGCGAATCCGATTATATACCGTCAGTGCGCCTTTGTTGTGCGTGCGAACGGTGAACGCGCCTGCGCAAAGCAGACGCGGTGTTTGCTTGATCAGCCTGTGCATGCAGGCGATGGTGCCGTGTCCGCAGAAATTAACCTCGCATTCGGAGGAATAATAATAAAGCGTGTAGCCGCCGTTAGCCTCAAAGCAATAAACCACTTCGGACACAAAGCCTTTATGATGAGCGGCGATAAACTGCATTTGGTCTTCGCTGAGTGTTTCGCCTGAACTAAGATACAAACAGGCGGCCGGATTTCCAAGAGACTCACCCGATGTGAACGCGTCGATTTTTTTGTAAGCGTATGAATTCATAAGAGGCACCGCCTTTCAACCGGCTTTGAGCCATTATAATCCATGAAAGCCATTAAGACAATATAAAGACAGACTGCTTCAGGCTTCCGTTAAGCCCTGCAATCCAGCCTCTGATGGCCTATTCCGAAGAATTGAATCGAGGGACGCATGTAGTGCCCGAGAAGTGACTGATCTTAAGCCATTCTCTCTCCCGGCCACCTGTTGGCGACAGCCCCCAATCCACCCCAAAGGGCAGCCGTTGGATGGCATAAGAGATTGATTGACACGTTTAATATGGATGCCTCAGGCATGAGATGTTTCTCCGGCTGTCATGTTAATGAATTTGCATCACAAATAAAAAAACGGCGGGCTGGTGCCTGCCGTTTTGTGATCGGTAATCAGAGAACCTTGGCAAGAAAGCTTCGGAGCCGTTCGCTGCGCGGGTTTTCAAAAAGCTCACTAGGCTTGTTTTCTTCCACGATTTTGCCTTCATCCATGAATATCGCGCGCGTGCCGACCTCGCGTGCAAAGCCCATTTCGTGCGTCACAACCACCATGGTCATGCCGCCCTGTGCGAGCGATTTCATCACATCGAGCACCTCGCCGACCATTTCGGGATCGAGCGCGGAGGTGGGTTCGTCAAACAGCATCACGTCGGGGTTCATGCACAGCGCGCGCACAATCGCGATCCGCTGCTTTTGGCCGCCCGAAAGCTGCGCCGGAAAGGCTTTGGCTCTGTCTGCAAGCCCAACACGCTGCAGCAGATTCATCGCGCGCTCATCGGCTTCCTGCTGGGACAGATTGAGCAGCTTGACGGGAGCGAGCGTCATGTTTTTGAGCACGTTCATATGCGGAAACAAATTGAACTGCTGAAATACCATGCCCATTTTTTGGCGATGGACGTTGATATCCACCTTGGGATCGGTGATGTCGATGCCTTCAAAGTAAACATGGCCGCCTGTCGGGTCTTCGAGCAGGTTCAGGCACCGCAGAAATGTGGATTTGCCCGAGCCGGACGGCCCGATAACCACGGCGACATCGCCTTTATATATTTCGGCATCAATACCGTCCAATGCTTTGATGGGGCCGTAATGCTTTTCCAGACCCTGCGTGCGGATCAATACGTCTTTATCGGTCACTGCGTCTCAGCCTCCTTTCCAGCTTGCGGACTCCCCATGAGAGCAGGATAACCAGCAGCAGATAGATTAAAGCAATGGCAATCAGCGGCAGGGTGTATCCATAAGTGGCTCCGCCGATAATAAAACCGCCGCGCGTCAAGTCTTCAACGCCGATGTAGCCCGCGACCGAGGTTTCCTTGAGCAGCACGATAAATTCGTTGGCGAGCGCCGGAATCACATTTTTAAAAGCCTGCGGCATCACGATGTGCCACATGGTTTGCGTATAGTTGAAACCAAGGCTTCGCCCTGCTTCAAACTGACCCGAATCAATCGCGTTGATACCGCTGCGGAATATCTCTGCCACATAAGCACCCGAATTCACACCGAAGGCAAGTATCGCGAGCGGTACTTTAAAGCTAGTCGGCGCAGCCGCGAATATCACGAAATAGATGATCATGAGCTGCACCATCACCGGCGTGCCTCGAATCACGGTCAGATACACCTGACAGATGGCGTTGCTGATTTTAAGCTTGCCGGTTTTGTCGTGCGTGGTACGAATCACAGAAACTATAAAACCAATGATGATGCCAAGTATCACGGCAAACAGTGTGATAATCAGAGTATTACCCAGACCTTCGATGATAAACTTCCAGCGGCTCTGCTCAATGAAAGCCGTTGAAAAATCATTGATAAAACTTTGCCACCACTCAGCCATATGGACACCCTCCTTTGCGGGGATTTAATGAAAAAAAGGCTGCCTGACGATCAGGCAGCCTTGCTGTTATCATATTCGTTCTGCCCTTTCAAAGGTAACAGCGCACAAGGGCTTTGTCAAGGATTATTCGGCTTTTATGTACTTATCAAGAACCTTTTGTACTTCGCCCGACTCGATGAGCTCTCCGAGTGCAGTATCAATTTTTTTAAGCAGATCTGCGTTGTTTTTTGATACGCAGATGGCGTACTTCTCAGTGATATACTCGGTCTCAAGGATTTTAAGGCCTTCGTTTTGTTCCACAAACACCTTGGCAGGTTCGTTGTCAATGACGACCGCGTCGATTTTGCCCTGGACCAGTGCCTGCACGGCATCGGCTCCCTTGTTGTAACGCTCGATTTTAGCCAGATCTTTATCGACAAGGTCCCATGTGATATAGAGGTCGCCCGTGGTGGAGAGCTGCACACCGATGGTCTTGCCTTCAAGGTCTTCCGCCGAGGCGATGTCGGAGCCGTCCGCAACGATGATAACCTGCTTGCCGGTTGCATACGACTGTGTAAAGCTGACCTTTTCCTCACGCTCCTCAGTCACTGTCATGCCGGCCATGCCAATATCGATCTTGCCGCTTTGTACAGCGGGAATAATGGAATCGAATTCCATATCCTCAATCTCAAGCTTCATGCCCAGTTTATCGGCGATTAAGCCAGCCACATCTGCATCGATACCCACGATGTCTTCGCCTTCATAGTACTCATACGGCGGGAATTGTGCATTGGTGCCCATAGTGAGCGTGTTGTCCTGCGGCGCGCAAGCCGCAAATGCGAACATCATGCACAATACAAGAGCCAGAGAGGCGATTGTTTTCAACACTTTCATTTTTTGGTCCCCCAGTTTTAAAAATTTATGAATATTATATTATATTTATAGAATAATATCAACAGATATTCATTTTTTATTCAAAAATTTAAAGCCCCGCACAAACAGAATCTCAATGCGATGGGCTTTAGCACAGCAAACTACGATGAAATTGGGATAAAATCACCCTTATTCGGCCTTGATATAGCTATTAATAATGCTTTGGATCTCGCCCGAAGCTTTGAGCTCGGCCAATGCCGAATTGATTTTTTTAAGCAGTGAGGTGTCATCTTTATTCACTGCTATTGCATATTTATCCAGCTTATATTCTTTATCAAGAATCACAAGGGCTTCACTCGTCTGCGACAGCACCTTGGCCGGGCCGTCGTCAATCACAACGGCATCCACGCTGCCCTGCAGCAGCGCCTGAACGGCCTCTGCGCCCGTGCCGAAGCTTTGCACCGCGGCTGAGCCAAACTCTTCGGTGCAGTATGTGCTGCCCGCAGTGTTTTGCTGAACGCCGATTTTCTTTCCGGCCAGCCCGGCAGGCGCTGTGATGTCCGAATCCTTGTTGACAATAATCACCTGTTTGCCTGTGGCGTACGGCGACGTAAAATTGACGGCCGCAAGCCTTGTTTCATCGGCGGTGAGTGCCGCCATGCCGATATCGGCCTCCTTGTTCTGAACGGCGGTGACGATATCGTTAAAGGGGATTGTTTTGATTTCGAGCTCAAGGCCGAGCTTGGCCGCAATTTTATAGGCAATATCAATATCGATGCCAGCGATGCCCTGATCGCCGTTGTATTCGTACGGCGGGAAAGTGGGATCGGTGGCCATCACAAGCTTTGGGGGCGCGGTTTCGGTCGCCGTGTCGTCTCCCGCCGCCATGTCCGTTTCCTCCGATATGATGGGCGTGCAGGCTGTGAGTGCAAGCAGCAGGCTGAGAGCAAGCGCCAGCCAAACAACCTTTTTTCGTGTTTTCATAGACGTTCTCCCGGATGAAAAATTCAAACTTGTTTTGATTATATCACGAATTCATGCAATATAAAAATGCCCGGGGTTATCGTATGAAGCGTGAACGCCGGTATGGTATACTTTTGATATTAACGTTAAAGGATTATCAGAGGCCATAAAGTTGATCGTCGTCCTCGGTGCTTTCATCAAAGCTTTTTTGCAACCCTGCGCCGAGCGTCTCTTCGAGGTTCTCATCCGTCAGGTTTTCTATGGCTTCATCGAGGCTTTTGTCCTCATCATCGGTCTCTTCAAGCTCCGGCATTTCAGGCGAATCAGCTTTTTTGCGCTTTGTGCTGAGCAGCCCGATGGAATACAGCACGGTGAACACCAAAAACAGCGCGAGCGCGGCCCATCCGACCAGCGCGAACGGCTCAATGCCGCTTCGGCCTGTGAGGGAGGCGCTGTTCACGAGATAAACCGACATGCCGCCCGAGAGGATGTACCACGCGTTAACGCCGCCCGCGATGCATGTGAGCACCGCGACAACGACCGTCGCGGCGGGCTTTTTGCCGCGTTCGCGTAGCTTGCCTATCACATAAAGCGCGCACAGCACAGCGGCCGAGATATAAAAGGCCGATGCCGCAATATAATGGTAAGGCGCGACGTTGAGCGTAAAAATGCCATGAGCCATCGCGAGTACGCCCGTCAGTGCACCGAAAAAGCCGAGGACGGTTGACCACACGGTCTCTTTGCGAAACGCATCAAACATCATCAGCGCGACGAAAACGAAGCCAAGCAGCACGAAGCAGAGATTGATAAGCATCGCAAACGAGGGCACGAAGTATCCGCCCGAAAACAGGCCAAGCTCGTTATAAAACGCGTTGAGCGGAGAAAAGCCGCCGGTATCGCAGACGACTGAAGCTATCAACGCGCCGGCCATCACAGCGGCGGCCAAAATACCGAGAACCCCAAAAAATCGGTTGATACGGTTCATGCGACCCTCCTTACAGTTTGTCCTTTGACGATATTCGTCTGATTATGGGAGTATATTCAATATTCGTTGCAGCTATACACCGTTCCTGCCCCGAAGTGAAAATTTTATCCAATACGGCGATAACCATGAAACAATGAAAACAGTGGATAATCATGGGATTTGACGGCCGCAGGTTACTTCGGCGATATATTTGTGCGTTTATGAATATATTTGACGAGACAGTGTAAAACGTCGGCTTTGAGAGGAAGCGTGGAATTTGGTATAATTTATGGCAACCAGATATCGGGTGGTAACATTATGAATATACTCTTTACGTTTTTAGTCCGTCATAAGGTTTTGGTCATTATTTTCTTCATACTTTGCTGCGGGGTTTCGCTGTTTGGCATTCCGCTTGTAAAAACGAGCTTCGAAATGTCCGCATTTATGCCGGCAGGGGCGAATTCCGTTGCGGGCAGTGCCATAGAAAACAGAGAATTCTCCTCCTCCGCGCAAGGGTACATTCTTATTGAGGGCAGAGAAAACTGGCAGGCAAAGCAATTAAAGCAGCGTATCGAAGCCGTTGACGGCGTTAAAGCCGTGGCGTGGATGGACGATATGCTCGACATCTACCAGCCGGAGGATTTCTTGTCCGGCGATGTGCTTGCGCAGTTTAAAAAGGGTGACGCCACGCTGCTCATCGTCTCATTCGAGGGCGAGGATCAAAGTGATTTTTCCGAATCCGCCGTGAGTGAGATTTCCGCGATGATGGAAGACGGCGAGTATTTCGGCGGGCAGCCCGTTGTGCTCAACGAGCTCCGGCAAACGTTGCAGCGTGAGCAAGGCCTCTATCTCGCGATCGCGGGGGCTATACTGATCGGCATACTCGCAATCTCGCTGTCGTCATATATCGCGCCGCTGCTATGCATCGTCAATATCGGCATTGCGATTGTGCTCAATTACGGCACGAACTTTCTGCTGCGCGATCAGGTGTCGTTCCTGACCGTGGCGATTGCAGCGATACTGCAGCTCGCCATCTCCATGGACTTTTCGATATTCCTGATACATCGCTTCGAAGAAGATTTAAAAACGGCCAACGGCGACGTGAATGCGGCCATGGTTTCCTCCATGCGTACGACGCTGACTGCGATTTCTTCCAGCGCGCTGACCGATTGCGCCGGGTTTATCGCGCTGATGTTCATGCAGAATCAGATCGGTGCGGACATCGGCATTGTGCTTTGTAAAGGCGTGATTTTCAGCCTTGTGATCAGCTTAACGTTTCTGCCCTGCGCCATTCTTGCGACATACCCGCTCGGCAAACGCAAGCACCGCGTGCTGATGCCGTCTCTTGAAAAGCTTTCCAGACCGCTCATCAAATACCGCTTTGTACTGCTGGCCGTGGTGGCGTCTGCGTTAATACCGGGTATCATCGGCAGCGCGAATCAGCAATACTATTATACTTCAGATAAATTTATGCCGGAGAACACAAAACCCATTATGGCGTCGAAAAAGATCAGCGACACATTCGGTATCACGGATACCGTGCATGTGCTGTACGCTAAAGCGCTGGCGGATAAGGAGCCGGAAGCGGTGCAAAACATCAAGACGCTGGCGAGCGTACGCGACGTATCGGCGTATTCGGACAGTGCGGCGGCGGTGGTACCGGATGCGTTTATTCCGGATGTGCTCAAAGACGCGTATGTGGGCGAAACATACCGCCGGTTTACCGTGACGATGCAGCCTGGTATGGGTAACAAGACGCTGTTTGCCGCCATCGGCGATGTGCGTGCCGCCGCCAAAACGTACTTTGGTGAAGACAGCTATGTGACAGGCTCCTACGCAAGCGCGGCGGATATGGCTTCCACGGCGGATACCGACAACCTGATCGTGGATGTGATTTCAATGGTGTTCATCTTTATCATCATTATGATCGCTTTTCGCTCGCTGCTGATTCCCGTTTTTCTCGTGGCTGTCATCAAAGCCGCAATCTATATCAATGTGGGCTGGGATTTTTATTTCGGCAACGCCATGATATTTTTAACGCCCGTGCTCGTGAACTCGATACAGCTCGGCGCGACGGTGGATTACGCAATATTGTTTACGTCACGTTACATTGAATTCAGGCGCGTGACGGACGACCCGAAGACGGCGATCAGGCAGGCCATTGCGACGGCCACCAAGCCGATGCTGACCAGCGTACTCACATTCTATTTTGCGACGCTCTCCATCACGACAATCAGCTCGATCAAGGCGACGAGAGAGATCGCATCGGTGGTGGGGCGCGGCGCGCTGTTAAGCTTTGTGGTCATCATGTTTGCGCTGCCCGCGCTGTTTATATTGTTCGACAAACCTCTTCGGGCCACAACGCTTTCTTTGCGGAAAAAGAAGAACAGGGGATGATGATATGAAACGGTTAGCCCTTTCCACACATAAGGCACTGCGCGTGGGCGCGCTCGTCACGGCGGCCGCGGTGTTTGCCGCCGGTTTTTCGGGCTCGGGGCCGGCTCAGCTGGGTGCCGAAAATCCCAAGAGCGAAACGGTGTACGCCGTGCTTGCCAACGATGGCAGCTATTCGGGCGCGACCGTGGTCAACCGCTTTTTTACAGACGGAGAGATTGTTGATTACGGCACGTACACACAGGTGAAAAACCTCTCCGGCGCGGATACGCCAATTGTAGACGGCGACAAAATCACATGGCCCGGGAGGCTTGCGGGTGAGGATGGCTTCTATTATCAGGGCGACACACAAAAAGCTTTGCCCGTAAGCTTTGCTATCGCCTATTATCTGAACGGTGAAAAAATGCAGCCGGAGGATATTTCGGGGCGGACGGGCGAGCTGAAAATTGAAATGACCGTGAGTAATAACTCGGGCACGGGCGAAATCGATGACCTCACGGACCGCGAGATCATGACACCGTTCGCGGTGCAGGTGTCTCTGTCTCTCGATAGCAGCATGTATACCGTGCGCAAGATTCCGGATACCGCTTCGGCGGTGCTCGCGGGTTCTGAATATACGGTGGCATATTCGGCATTCCCGCTGCCCGAAAGCACGTTTTCGTTCACACTGTTCGGCACAAATATGACGCTGGAACCGATCAGCATCATCATGCTGCCCAAAGCGCTGCCGGGGCTCGATACCTTCGGCGACGTGATCGACATTGACGGCCTGACGGACGGGGCAGACGATCTGCTCGCGGGTGCGAACGATATGCAGTCGGGCGCGGACGCGCTGCTAAGCGGCCTCAAGCGGATGAGGAGCGCCGCAAAGGAGATGCAAAGCGGCATGAATGGCCTTGCATCCGGCGCGTCGTCGCTTGAGAACGGCATGGAATCGCTGAATGCCAACGTCAAAGCGCTAAGAAGCGCGGCGGACGATTTTTACGCGGGGATGTCGGCCTTTGCCGCGTCGTTCGCGGCTTTTGACACGGGCGCAGGTGAACTGCAAGCGTCGGTGACAGACATGACCAATAAAATAGCTGATTTGAAGGATCTCACAATGGGCGTGGATGCCGGCGTGGGCGGTCTCGGCACGGTCCTCGGCGGCCTCTCAGCCTCGAACAGCACATTGGCTTCAAATGCAGCCGCCTTGTCGGGGACAGACCCCGCTGCCGTGCCGATTGCGGCGGGACTCAGCGCGCAGCAGGACGTGATCAACGCACTCGTGAACTCGGCTTCGGATTTGAAAGACAATTCGGCGCTGCTCAGTGCGGGTATGCAGCAGCTTTATACAGGTTTCTCGGGAGATTTCACCGGCAGTGTAAATCAGCTGCGCGGCGGCAGCGCAACGCTTTACGCCTCCTGTTTGCAGCTGCTGGACGGTGCTTATAAGCTGCAGGCAGCCTGCACGGCGCTCAGCGGCGGCGCGGCTCGGCTTGCGGGCGGCGCGG
>JAEZNC010000281.1 GCA_023441905.1 Bacillota bacterium
TACCCCGTGATATCACCCGGATTGCTGAGAATGAGGCTTTTCTCGCCGGTCTTGTAATTCATTAGATAGAGATCAAAAAGCTCCGTCTCACCGTTAAACAGACAAATATAGATTTCATCCTTATTGGCCGGATTGTCGGATACATAGTAGCAGTTATTGTCGCCGCCGGTCAGCAGCGTGGCCGTCTCGCCTGTGCCTGCATGGGAAGAATAAAGCCCATAGTTTTCATCGCCCATATCGTCCACAAAAAACAGCACCGTTTCACCGTCGGGCGCCCAAAGCGCGTACGGCACGCCGTAGACGTCGGGCCATTTGACGGCAGACTGGTCGCCTGTCTGCCAATTGAGCACCATGTAATTATCCTCATAATCGCTTGAATGACGGTACAGTATCTTGTTGCCGTCCGAGGATATTTGGGGGGCCGAATACTCATCATATCCCATCAGCACTTCAAGCGGTATCAAGCTGCCCTTTTCATCCACAGGCAGCGTGGGCATCTCGCTCGTTTCGCCTGATTCATCCTCTGAAAACGGCCAGTTTATATGCCAATTGAACTGGCAGCCTATCAGCATCACAGCGCACAGAAGCAGAACGATGACGATCGTCAATCTCTTTTTGGCCATAGCAGCCTCCTCATCTCGACTTTGCTTTATTATAACAGACTGTATTCATGTATATAAAGAAAAATATGTGAATATCATGTTGTTGGCAGCCGATGGTCATGATATCATATATTATATATTATAAATAAAGGTACACTTGTTATGAAACGCTTTCTGATGGTTCTTTTTTGTTTGTTTTTTATACTTGGGGCAGGATGCCGGGTTCAAAGCGAATTACCCTTCGCCGGTCTAACACCTTCACCGTCGCCTGAGGCGACTCCCACACCGATACCGATTCAAACAACGACGCCCGAGCCGACACCAACCCTAGCCCCGGAGCCGGTGCAGGCAACTATTGTGATTGCGGGCGATCTGCTTTGCCTGAGCGCACAGATTTCGGATGCGGACCACGGCGACGGCTATAGCTTTGACGCATCCTTCGATATGATAAAGGAAAAAATCTCCGCAGCCGACCTCGCGATCGGTAATCTGGAAACGCTGGTTGCCGAAGGCAATCGGTTGACTCAGCCCAACCCCAAAGACGAAGACCTTAGCGGCGGCACAACGACTGAGGCTCCCGCCGACCCCGTATCCGCCGACCCGGCAGCTGATCCGGCTGCAGCCCCGTCTCCCACCAGCCGTCCGAGCCCGCGCATCAACGCACCGGAAGAGTATCTGGCCGCGCTGAAAAGCAGCGGATTTGATGTGCTGACCACAGCCAACAACCATATGTTTGACTATCAGGAAGACGGCCTTGTAAAGACGCTGACCAAGCTTGATGAATATGAGTTCGCACACACGGGTGCCTATGCGCAGGAATCGGACAAAAAGCCGCTGATCATGGATGTGAACGGCATACAGGTTGCTGTGCTTGCGTATACGAACATTCTTAACCATAAGCCCGGACGCGGCAGCGCGTATATGATTGACCGATACGACGAAGAACGCGTCACAGAAGATATCGCCGCGGCTAAAGAAGCCGGGGCGGATTATACTATTGTCTGCGTGCACTGGGGCGTGGAGCACACGCACAATCCGAACCGCGCACAACGGAAAATTGCCGAACAAATTGCCGGCGCCGGTGCCGATTTGATATTGGGGTCTCACCCGCACTGCACGCAGCCGTTCGAGGTGATAGAAACGGAGCGCGGCGATGTGCCCGTGCTGTATTCCCTAGGAAACTTCGTTTCGAGCATGTCTAAAACGATGCACAAAGACGGCGTGCTCGTGAACCTTGTTTTAGAAAAAGACCCGGCCACCGGGGTCACATCCCGCCTGTCGCTGACCTATACGCCAACATTATGTGCCTCTACCGCCGCGTCAAATTATACGATCCTCCCTGCCGACGCTGCGTCCATATCACAAAGCGACAAAGCCAAAGCCCTTGAAAGCTCCCGCGAGCGCACCATCGATGTGCTCACGGAAAACGTGGCCGCAGCCGAGTAAGGCATTGACAGCCGGCGTTGCGGCGGGTATGCTTGAAGACGATTCTCTATGTAAGGAAGATAAAATGAGCCAGACAAAGCAGTTTGAATGCCCCGAATGCCAGACGCCCGGGCAGCATACGATGGAAAAACGCATCAGCATCACAAAACACCCGCATCTCAAAGACGATATACTGTGCGGCTCGTATTTTGAGTGGGTCTGCCCCGGATGCGCCAAGCGTTTTTTCGTGGATGATATTTTCTTATACAACGATGATGCACACAAATTCATGGTTTATCTTGTACCCGGGTACGATGAAGATACGCTGCCGATTCCCACGCTGATCAAAACGGATGACAATTACGACACGCAAAACAGTGTTCTTCGCGTCACCGCCGGTTTCGTAGATTTCTCTGAGAAGATCAGGATACTCGAAGCGGGCTTGGATGACCGCGTGATTGAAGCCGTCAAAGCCATCTACGCGTCCGTTCACCGGGACACGTGGGTCGAAGACGTTTATAACATTATATTTGAGAGCGTCGGCGACGGCGGCGAACTCAACTTCGATGTTTTTCTCGAAAAAGACGATTTTTCGTTCGGCGTTCCGCGCGAAATATATGAGAAAACGCTGCAGGATTTTGCGTTTCTGCGAGACCATAAGGAAGGCGAAGCGTTTTTGCTGATCGATCAGAACTGGCTCAACAGCAAGCTGGGCGGCGCACCCGCAAACACCAACGCGGAATAGTATTATTTTTAATTGACAGCATCGACTTTCGTTGTTAGAATAGAATTCGTCGTCTGGGTGTGGCGCAGCTTGGTAGCGCGCTTGAATGGGGTTCAAGAGGCCGGAAGTTCGAATCTTCTCACCCAGAC